>CAVFYC010000020.1:0-2718 GCA_963626585.1 Christensenellaceae bacterium Phil1
CAAATTTAAATTCCGACGCATCTCGTAAAAATTAGATGCGGCGGAGTTTTTGCGAGATGCCGTGTAGTTTTTTCAGCCTCCGCAACCAATTAAAAACCTACGAAACTTCATCATAAAATCCACCGATTTCCTTTTAAAAAAGCGGCATTTGCTTTGTGCGTTTTTTAACCAAGGCTTCACAGCTATACATTTTGACTACTTTGCATCAAATCATAGCAACGCGGCTACTATTCATTGTCATTAAATCGCTATCTTTGCATTTAGAACAATGTAAATCTATTCAATTCTAATGGATGTAATTAGCAAACTAGTTAAATGCGCCAAAGAAAATATCCAACGCATAGTATTGCCTGAAGGCACTGAAGAACGCACACTGCGCGCCGCAGACCGTGCATTAGCCGATGAACTTGCAAAAATAATCCTTATCGGGAATCCGGAAGAGATTATGGCTCTCGCCGAAAAGTGGGGACTCGAAAACATTTCAAAAGCTACAATCATCGACCCGCTCAACAATCCCAAATCAGAGGAATACGCCCAAATGCTTACCGAGATACGCAAAAAGAAAGGGCTTACCATCGAACGCGCAAGGGAGTTGGTGAAAGATCCGCTCTATCTTGGTTGCATGATAATCAAGACCGGAGGTGCCGACGGCCAACTCGCCGGAGCAAGAAACACCACCGGAAACGTGCTTCGCCCCGCCCTGCAAATCATAAAGACTGCGCCGGGAATCAACTGCGTTTCAGGAGCAATGCTGCTCGTTACAAAAGCCACGGAATACGGCGACAATGGCCTTTTGGTCATGGGTGATGTGGCCGTTTTGCCTATCCCCGACGCCTCGCAACTGGCGCAAATCGCCGTTTGCACCGCCCACACCGCACAACATGTGGCAGGAATCCCCCACCCCAAGGTTGCAATGCTCAGTTTCTCAACCAAAGGCTCGGCACAACACGATGCCGTAGAAAAAGTGATTGAGGCCACAAAACTTGCACGCCAGCTCGACCCCCACATAGAGATTGACGGCGAACTGCAAGCCGATGCCGCGCTCGTGCCGTCGGTTGGCGAACACAAAGCACCCAATTCAAAAGTGGCAGGACACGCCGATGTGCTCGTGGTACCCAATCTAGAAGTGGGCAACATCGCTTACAAACTCGTGCAGCGCCTTGGCGGAGCAGAAGCCATCGGACCTATTCTCCAAGGCATCGCACGCCCGGTGAACGATTTGAGCCGCGGTTGCTCCGTTGACGATGTTTACAAAATGATTGCGGTAACTGCAAACCAGGCCATCGCAGCTAAAAAACAAAACGCAGAGTAACGGCCAAACGATGTGCCTACTGCTTAACATTGCATACAATTTTATCTTACTATAAATGAAAATCCTCGTAATCAACTGCGGAAGTTCTTCAATCAAGTACAAACTCTACGACATGAGCAACCGCGCCGTTCTCGCTGCAGGCGGAATGGAAAAAATTGGACTCGAAGCTTCGTTTCTCAAACTCAAAGCTGCCGACGGCTACAGCAAGACTATTAAAGTGAGTGTGCCTAATCATGAAATGGGCATCAACTTTATTCTGAAACAGCTCACAGATCCGGAGCACGGAGCCATAAAGTCGCTCAACGAAATCGATGCTGTGGGACACCGTATAGTGCACGGAGGAAAATTCACCCACAGTGTGGTGGTTACTCCCGAAATTCTTGAAGAATGGAAGCAGTATAGCGAGCTCGCGCCGCTTCACAATCCTGCCCATTTGCTTGGCTATGAAGCTATAATGAAGGAACTGCCGAACGTAAAGCAGGTTTTTGTGTTCGACACGGCTTTCCATCAAACCATGCCCGACTATGCTTACACCTACGCCCTGCCTTATGAAATTTGCGAGACTTACAAACTGCGCCGCTATGGTTTCCACGGCACATCGGTGAGATATGTTTCGGCCAAGGCTTGCGAGTTTTTGAATTGGAACATCAACGAGAAAAAGCTCATCATTTGCCATATCGGCAACGGCGCATCTGTAACGGCCGTTGACTGCGGAAAAGTGGTTGACACCTCAATGGGGCTCACTCCTCTCGCAGGTCTTGTGATGGGCACGCGCAGCGGTGATGTTGATCCCATGGCTGTGCTGTTCCTCATGGAGCATATGAATCTCGACATCAAGCAAGTTTCCGAGCTCATCAACAAGAAATCGGGCGTGCTCGGCATCTCGGGCGTTTCAAGCGACATGCGCGAAGTTGACGATGCGATACATTCGGGCAACCGCCGCGCCTTGCTCGCACGCAATACGTATTGCTACAACATTCGCAAGTATATCGGTTCCTACACATTTGCCATGGGCGGTGTTGATGCCATTATATTTACTGCCGGCGTGGGCGAACATCAGCATTCGGTGCGCCGCGATACGCTCAAGGGGCTTGAAAACCTTGGCATTGTGCTCGACAAGGAAAAGAACGACGTGAATTTTGGCGAGGATCAGGTGATTTCTTCAGCCGACAGCAAAGTTACTGTTGCTGTGATAGGCACTGACGAAGAATTGCTCATCGCTGCCGATACCGAAAAACTGGCAAAGGAATAAACAGACGCCTAGTTTTTAGAAACATACAGCACGCCCAGCAACCGCACATTGGTTTTGCCGGGCGTGTTATTTTTATATTTCACCCCATATTCCGTGCCGGAAAAACTACACGGCATCTCGCAAAAACTCCGCCGCATCTAATTTTTACGAGATG
>CAVFYC010000020.1:2728-32651 GCA_963626585.1 Christensenellaceae bacterium Phil1
CCGTAAAAACGATAAGGTTTCTTGTAAAAACAATGTCTGATATTATTCAAATAATGCCTGACATCGTTTAAATAATGTCAGACATCAGAAAAACTATAACCATTACCTTTTTCTCACCGGCAATTATGCCTGCGACTGCGGGCCATGCAGCATAACCCAAACTAGGCACAACTCACACCACAAGCACCTGAAAAACAAACGTGTGGCACGAAATTCATCGCGCCACACGTTCAAAATATTACAAAATCTATCTATGAAAAACCTTGTCAGTCGGCCAAAATTCCAATTTCGGCAGCCGTTGCGAAATCCTGCCCGTCGCACGACGAAAGAGCGGTGAAGCGCACGTAGCGTGCCTTGACAGGTTGTTTGAAAAGCACCTTCTTCTCTTTGGCATTGTCTTCGAATTCGCCTTGTGCCACCGGTTCGCCCCAAGTTTTGCCATCGCTGCTCACCTGTACCTTGTAACCTTTAATACGACCGTTGCGGCTATCCTGGCGCGGCAGATAAGTGAAACCTTTTATAGGTTTCATTGTGCCGGCATCAAAGTCCACCCAATGGGGATACTTTGCCACAGTTACACTATACATTGTATGCCAAAATGTTTCGGGATTATTGTCGATGAGATTAGAAATATCACCCTCGTTTGACTCTACACTGCTTGCGAAAATCACTTCGGTAGGAATTCTGTCGATTTTCGCAAAATTTGCAACCGATTTCAACTTCGGCGTCTGCGCACTCCATGCCTCTATCTTGCCACCTTGCATAAACGCGAAAGGCTTGGAGTATTTCTGCGCCCGCTTGCCGTTTATCGAATAATAGACAACGGAAGTGGAATCTTGGGCATTAATCGAAACATCTCCGCTCTTCGAACGCACGATAAGCAGAGGCGTTTCGCCCGTGGCGCTTACGGCAGCTTTTGCATCAATATCGCCGTAGGCAGGACGGATTATAAAACCAAAAGAATGAGGGGTAGCCCTAACGATATCCGCATCTAAGGGCCCACCTTGTCCGCAACTGTTTCCTCCTATACCGGTTACCGCATAATCGAGATGCAGATATGTGTCGCCCGCCTCGGGCAATTGATACGGGTGGGCCGCAGTGTCGAGCGCCTGCTCGGAATATGCGAGCGCCGATGTGCTCATCTGATTTTTCGCAATAAACACAGCGCCGTTCCCCGAAGCGTCGGTGAGCGCACACCAACGCACCTCCTCGTTGTTGCTCATGCTTTGAGGTTTTCCGAATGGCAGGAACTGTTCTTCCACAGTGGCTTCATGTCGTCCCAAGAACTGACCTGTTTTGCGGTCGTTATAGTTATTGATCGGACCACGTCCGTAATAAGTATATCTGTTAAGGTTTTTCGGAACGCGCATAAGGTATCCCAATCGCGGCAGAACAGCCGAAGTTTGGTTTGAACTTATTGCAGATTCAAGTTCCACGCTTCCGTCGGGATATATAGTCCATGCTTGGCTCGCCGTAAACTTGAAATCTTCTTCGCCAAAGGCTTTTCCTTTTTCCGGAACCACTTTTATTTTTCCCGAAGTCCCGCCAAGTCGTTTATAAGCCTGTGGCGCTTGCGCCTCGACATCGTAGGAAATCACCACGCTGCCGTCTTTGCGCGTATAGAGAGTGTGCCCGGTGGCGCGATGTTTGAGATTGTTCAAGCCATTGGCATACCAGGAATAATCAACCCAGTTATCGTTGTCCAAAGGTGCGCGGAACGCATCAATCTTAGGGCCTTCGTTTGGAACGATAACGCTTTTGCCATTGTATTTAAGCGTTGAAAGTGTGCCGCTCGCGTTGTCAAATTCAGCAACAAAGGCATTGCCGCTCACGGTAACAGTATTCGCGTTTTCAACAACCTTGGGCGCAGCACCGGCAGCCGCTTTCGCAATGCTTTCGCGGTTTGTCGCAGCCTTCACAAGCAGTTGTTCTTCGGCCTGTACGTAACCTTTTTTCGCCCATGGCATATCTTTTGGCAAACGGAACGAGATGTTAAGAAAATATTCTTTGTCGGATTTCAAAACGGAATGGTCGAAACGCACCGGAACTACCAGTTTTTCTCTCGCTCCTATCGACTTGATGTTTGGCAAAGCCCCGTTAACCACAGGCTTTCCGTCCTCAAGCAGAGACCAGTCGATATCGTAGACAGCAGGTTCGAAATAGTTTTTGTTGAAAAGCACAACGCGCCCGTTTCCTGTCTTCAAATCGCTATAAGGTTTGACCGAAATATTTTGGAAAACCTTTTTCGCCTCATAATATTGCGGCTTGGGCGTAAG
Source organism: Christensenellaceae bacterium Phil1 (assembly GCA_963626585.1). Classification (GTDB taxonomy): domain Bacteria; phylum Bacteroidota; class Bacteroidia; order Bacteroidales; family Bacteroidaceae; genus UBA6398. Next base: position 5,005 of record CAVFYC010000020.1, read on the forward strand.
ATCTGCGAACATAGTTCCGTCAAGACAGAACGTGCCGTCATTAGGATAGTCGCCGAAATCACCGCCATAGGCTATGTAGCGCGTGCCTTGGGGAGTATAATCGTAGAGTCCGTGATCAACCCACTCCCAAATGGCTCCGCCGCAAAAGAAATTGGTGGATTCTATCGCTTCCCAATAATCAATGAGATTTCCTGTGGCGTTGCCCATAGAATGTCCGTACTCGGAGATATGATAAGGGTACTTGATATCCGCATTTCCCTTGACGGCTTGCCTAACCCAAGCTATAGACGGATACTGATTGGAGCCCATGTCCACAATATCGTTGTTGCGCTCATATTGTACGGGGCGGGAAGAATCAAATTGCTTTATGGCTTCGTAGCCTGCCTTGAAATTGTCGCCAGGACCGGCTTCGTTGCCCAAAGACCAAATCACGATTGAAGGATGATTGACCTCGGCACGAACCATAGCCATCTCGCGCGCCACATGTGCCGCCTTGAATTCCGCGACATGCGACAACGAGGCCTTTCCGTAGTGATACAGATGAGATTCGATGTTACATTCGTCTTCGAGATACAGACCAAATTTGTCGCAGAGGTAATACCAATAAGGATCATCTGGGTAATGCGAATTCCTCACGTGGTTTATGTTTGCACGCTTCATGAGCATCACTTCTTTTTCCATCTGTTGGCGAGTTACGGCATGGCCTCTTTCGGGATTTGTCTCGTGTCGGTTTACACCTTTGAGCTTTACAGTTTTTCCGTTGACGTAGAAATATCGTCCTGCCTTGTTGAATTCGTCGAATCGTGCGGGAGTATCGCGAATTTCCACCTTACGAAAACCGGTGTAGGTAGAGACTGTTTCAACCGTTTTGCCTTTCTTGTCTTTCAGAGTGCCCACCAGAACATAACGCCAAGGGGCTTCTGCCGACCATTTCCTTACATTCGGAACGGTGAATTGCGTTTGAATTTCCGCTGTTCCCTGGCTTGTGATGTTTGCAACGGCTTCAGTTGCCTTTGCCACCGGTTTTTCTTCGGTTTTGTCGCCGTATAATTCCACCGGGTACAGAGCGTATTCCATTTTATATGCCTTGATGTTTTTCCCGGAAAGGTTGTTGAGCGTAGCTTTCACGTTAAGCGCGCCATTTATATAGTGGCTGTCGAGATCGGGAACGGCTACAATATCGCGCACATGCACTTCGGGTTTCGCGGTGAGGTAAACCGAGCGTATTATACCTGCCATTCTGAACATATCCTGCGTTTCGAGGAAAGAGCCGTCGCTACTGCGGTAAACTTCAACTGCCACACGGTTTTCTCCGGCGGTCAAATATGGCGTGATGTCGAATTGTGCCAAGCAGCGCGAGTTTTTCGAAAAACCTACATACCGTCCGTTTATCCAAAGGTAGAAGAACGAATCAACGCCGTCGAAGTTTATCATCACTCGGTGCTTTTTCCAGTTGGCCGGAACGGTAAACGTGCGAACGTATTGCCCTACTTCGTTGCGATACTTGTATGCTGTCCAATTTTTAGGCGGTTCTCTCATCACTCCCTTGCGCCAATCGTCCACTGCCACCTGATGATAAAACACCGCGCCTTGATTTACGTAAACCGGAATGCCGTATTTGTGCGTTCCATCCTTTTGTATTCCTGCCACATTCCAAGCCGAGGGCACTTCAAGTCTGTCCCAATCGTTCACGGGATAGTTGTTTTTCTCAAAGCCTTTGGTTCGTTCTTCGGGTGATGCCGACCAATGAAAACTCCATTCGCCATTGAGCGAACGGAAATAGTCGCTTTTTTCCGGCAACACGCCTTTGGCAGCCTCTGTGTCTTGAAACGAGAAAAACCAAGCGTGGGGCAATTCCTTGTTGAGCGAGAGTTTTTCGGGCGATTGCCATTCCTGTCCGTTTGGAGCTGTTTCGTTGCCGAAAAGATAGCCGTCGAGATGTTGCGCAGATACAGTTGTGCAGCCCGTCAACAGGCCAAACATCAACGCGAAAAGTTTATTGTTCATGATTTTTGCTTATTGTAAAAACAGGTATGCGATTAATTTCCGACAAATTTAGCTACAAAAATGCGGCAAGCCAAATTTTCGTGGCTTTTAAGTAGTTGAGGAATATGCAAAAGCATGTGCCACTCCTGAATTAAGGTACAAGAAACGCAACAACACCTTTTGAACGGTAAATGGCGCAGAATTATACCTTTCTTGCTTTTTTGCGAACGATTAATATCCGATATCGTTAAAAAAACAAATAAAAATCGTAATTTTGGGTTTCCAAATCGAACATTGCCAATTTGAGATAGTAACATAATAATTTCTTAGTATGTTAACACAAATACTTAACGGACGAATACTAACCCCTCAAGGTTGGATAAGGGGCGGCTCGGTGATTATTGACGGTAACAAAATTATCGAAGTGTCAAATAATGAACTCCATATAGAGAGTGCGCGTTTTTTCGATGCCCAAGGTTGTTATATTGTTCCGGGAGGAATTGATATCCATGTGCACGGAGGAGGCGGACGAGACTTCATGGAGGGTAGCGAAGATGCGTTTCGCAAGGCCATAAACACCCACATGTTCTACGGCACAACCTCTATTCTTCCCACGCTCTCGTCTTCAACGATGCCGATGATACGAGCTGCCGTTGCCACAACCGAGAAACTTATGTCGCAACCCGACAGTCCGGTATTGGGGCTGCATCTCGAAGGCCCGTATTTCAATAAAGAAATGGCCGGCGGGCAATTGCCCGAAAACATCAAGAACCCTACGGCTACCGACTACCGTCCGCTGCTCGATTCCACGAGTTGCATAAAACGATGGGACGAGGCGCCGGAATTGCCGGGTACGATAGAGTTTGGACGTACTTGCGTGGAGCACGGAGTGCTTCCGTGTGTGGCACACACCCAGGCCAACTACCACGATGTGAGAGCCGCCTACGAAGTGGGCTTCACGCATGCCACGCATTTCTATAACGCCATGCCGGGTTTTCACAAGAACCACGAATATAAATATGAGGGCACTGTAGAAAGCGTATACCTCATCGACGACATGACTGCCGAGGTGATTGCCGACGGCAAGCATGTGCCTATCACGATTCTCAACCTTGTTTACAAGATAAAGGGTCCCGACCGCACGGCTCTCATCACCGATGCCTTGGCATGCGCGGCGAGCGATTCGCAAACGGCTTTCGACCCGCGCGTGATTATTGAAGACGGAGTTTGCAAGCTTGCCGACCACTCGGCATTGGCCGGAAGTATCGCTACAATGGACCGCCTGATTCGCACAATGGTTCAAAAGGTGGAGATTCCGCTTGGCGATGCCTGCCGAATGGCTTCGGAAACGCCGGCAAGAATTATCGGCGTGGACAAACGCAAGGGAACACTCGAGAAAGGCAAGGACGCCGACATTATGATGTTTGACCCGGATTTGAACCTCAAGTGCGTGATAGCAATGGGGCGTGTGGTACGCAACGAACTGAGCGTATATTAAAACTCACCGCAAACAGTACGCACTGGTAAAATTATAAGAAGCCGCAGATTGGGAAACTCACCCGGTTTGCGGCTCTTTTTTTGAGCGGCAAAAACATCAGGAAAAACGATGTCGCATCTCGTAAAAACTCCGGGCCACCAAATTTAAATTCCGACGCATCTAATTTAAACGAGATGCCTTGGAGTTTTGGCGAAAATTCTCGAGAAATAAATATTTGACACACAAAGATTTACAAAAACCGCTTTTTGCGCAGATTTAGAGCAACGGAGAAACGATTCTAACGAAGCTTTCGGCTACCTTTTGAAGCCTTGCGCGCTTCTTCCACGTTGTGGTTTCAATCAAGCGGCACGACTTCATGTCGTTCTCAAAGCAAGCCTTAAGTTTCCGGGTAAGCGTTTCATTGTAAATAAAGGCATTAACCTCGAAATCGTCTTCAAAACTACGGAAATCGGTATTGGTAGAGCCAACAGTCGACAAAATATCGTCTGAAACAAAATATTTGGCATGCAAAAAGCCCGCCCCATAAGCGTAAACCTTTGCCCCAGCTTTCATAACGTCGCTGTAATACGATTCGTTGGCAGTCTTTATCCAGAAATGCTCCGCATTTTCCGGCACCATTATCCTCACGTCGATTCCCGCGCTTGCCGCCATTTGCAGAGCGTTCAACACTTGCTCGGTGGGCATTAGATAAGGCGTTGTGAGGTAGAAATATTTCTTGGCATTCATTATTGCCCACACAAAACCGTTCATTATATAAGGCAGCTCCGATGTAGGCGAAGCGGTAACAATCTGCATTGCGCCGCAATGGTTTTCGCTCCCCTCGATTTCGGGATACGCACCTGCGTTGTCAAGCATCTCGGCTGTATTGTAAAACCAATCTGAAATAAAAGTCTGCTGCAATCCATAGACGGCGTTTCCCGTGAGGCGCAGATGCATGTCCCTCCAACCGCCGTCCTTTGTGCCGTAGAGATAACGCATTGCAATGTTCATTCCGCCCACATACCCCACCTTTCCGTCGATTACCGCAATTTTTCTATGGTTGCGATAATTCACACGACGCGTGAAACGCGAAAACCTAACGGGCATAAAACTGCTCACAATTATTCCCGCCGCCACCATCTCGTCGTAAAAACGGTTTTTCACCGACCAGCACCCCACATCGTCATACAACAACCTCACCACAACGCCGCGCTTCACCGCGTCGACAAGGAAATCGCGCACAATACGCCCCAGCGCATCGTCTTCGAATATGAAGTATTCAAGATTTATATGACTCCGTGCGTTCGAAATATCGCGCAGCAACGAAATCATCTTATCCTGTCCGTCGCTGAATATATCTACATCGCCAAAAGTAAAGGTGGGGGAAAAATTGCATCTGAGGAAAAAATTGGCAAGCGGCACATATTTCTCCGGAACCCTCACATTGCCGTGAGGAAGATACTCCGCCAAATCCTTACGCTTCATCATATTTATCTCGCGCCTTAAAAGCCTCCGCTCCTTGCGGATATCCTGCCCAAAGAAATAAAACAAAAGCAAACCCACAACCGGGAGCGCAATAAGCACAAGCGTCCACGCCATGGTTTTCACGGGCTGACGCTTTTCCAGAATAACCACCACAATCGTTGCAGCCACTACCAGAAAATAGAGGAGCGTTATGACTCGGAATATGACAAACGTAATCATGCGCGAGCTGCGTTTTCATTCTTTGCAAATATACAGAAAACCTGAAACACAACCAACTATAACGCCACGGAACCCAACAATAACGCCACGCAACCTTATATCGCCGAAAAACCGCCCCACCCTACACCGCCAACAGCAAATCTCCGCCGAAAACCACGGCATCACCGCTCAGCGAGAGCCGACGCCGTAAAAGCGTGATGCCGATAGTTTCTCAACTACCGGCATCTCTAAAAATTGCTATGAAAGGAAGTGTAATTCTTAACGCTAATCACACCGACAACGACGCTTTTTGCAACAAAATTGCTTATTGCGGTGTAAAATACAATGCAAATATAACTATTTTTATAAATCGGAGAATAAAAAACTCTTAAAATATTTCAGAATTTTTCGCACACAAAGAAAAAAGCGCCGGGAGTTTCACAACTGCCAGCGCTCAGAAAATGCTATAAAAGGTATTTGAAATGAATTATTGTAGTATATCTCGAAGTAGAAGGCCATATCGTTTCAACGATTCGCCTTGTTGCAAGTCAAGTGTCCCTCGGGAGAAGCAGCATGTCGGTTGAAGGTTACACAAGAACCATGACACGCCGGAAAACTTACCGTCTTCTCATTCCTCCGCCGCGCGGGAAACCGCCTCCACCAGGTCCTCTGCCCGGGCCGCCCATTCTCGGACCGCCTTCCTGGCCACCATTATTGTTCTTGCCGCCAAAAATATTCAGGCGATAGATAAAGTTTACCATGAAATAGGAGTTGATGCTGTTGTTCCACGAGTCGGAACGCATCTGCGCCGTTATCGAACGCGACACATTGCTTTGGTTGTGGAGAATGTCGTAGAACTGCACCGAGAGAGTGGCTGCATTTCCTTTTAGGAAGCTCTGCGCCAATTGCGCATTCCATATCAGCTCGTTGGTGTTCATTGAATTGTCGGAATAACCCCTTCTCGAATTCATGCGAAGGTCTGTAGAAAGTTGCATATTCCAGGAAAAAGTAACGTTAACCTCTCCGCCGTAATTGAAATTCCATGTATCGAGATTTGCATTCGACTGCAGTTCGTTTCGCGCGTGTTGATAATTTACGCCGCCCCTTAGACCGAATTCGAAAAGCCCTGTGCGATAAGTTAGACGCATGTGCTCGCGAAGGTTAAGGTTTTTCGTGGTGTTTTTGCTGCTTGTCGTGTCGTTTCCGGTGCTTACATATCCCACGTTGTTTGAGTAGCTCACGCCGGTAAAGGTTCCAATTGTCCAGCTCTTGCTTTTGCCGAACGAGGTATTGAACATAAAATCACCGTTAGCGTCCCAATTTCCGTTGATATTCTCCGGACGCGTAGTGCGGACGCCCGTAGTTTCGTCGTAATGCATTGCGTTGCTTATGCTGTTTGACGTCTGGTTGAAAGTAAGGCGTGTCATCCAACCTGTCTGCGATTTCGGAAGATAACTATTGTAGAACATTTCAAAATAGTTGTTCCACGATGGTTTCAAGCCGGGATTTCCTTTCGATATATAGAGAGGATTTGAATCGTCGGTTACATCTAAAAGATCCGTCATCGAAGGCTGTGAAGACGAGCCGCGATATCGCATGTCGATTTCCGAGGTCTGCGAAATTTTGTAGCGCATTCTGATGTTAGGGGATACGTTGAAAACGTTGCGCGTTACCACGGTGTCGAGTTTATCCTTTTGATATTCCAATTTCGTGCGCTGCGGATTGAAATCAACTGCGGCGTGGAAATTAAGATTCTTCGAGTTGTAGCGCACTCCGACAGACATCTTGTGCGTGTAGTTCTTATATGTTGCGTATTGGCTGTTCCTTGTGTTGAGCGTCATGCGCAAGGAATCGGCGCTTGTAGGCAACTTGCCGATTGCAGGTGAGTACATGTCTCTCCAGCCCGAGAGCGAATCGAGTTGATAGAGCGAGCGGTCGGAATTGGAATAGGAATAAGAGTATTCATAGCTGGCCTGGGCAAAAAGATTCTTCACGATAGGCTCGCTATAACTCAACCTGCCGCTCAGGCCCCAGTTCTCCGACGGATTATAGTTGTATTGATTTGTAAAAGTATTCCTATTGGCTGCCTCGGTTTGGAAATAGTTTATATCCGAGCGGGAGAAGTTCACGCTTTTCGACTTTCCCCAATTACCGTTTGAGCTAATGGAGATGTTTCGTCCCTTGCTGTTGAGTTTTCTTACTATCATAGCCCAATAGTCTGCCGAGTTGCTTGTGCTGTTCCCCATTGTGATGCGATGGTTGGTGTTTACCGCGATATCTCGAAGCGACGAAATGCTATCGCCGAACAGAGATTCGAGCGGATCGGTTATACCTGCGATTGCGTAGGGGTCGCTATTGAAAGTTGCTGTGCGGCTTTGGCTCCAATTCGACGATTCGCTGTGGGAATAGTTGGGAGCAAACATCACCGTTGTCATACTGTCGGGATTCCATTTCAGCCACAGGCGAGAATTGAAGTTAGTGCTGTGGGAATAGTTCTGACTTTTTGAGTTTGAGAACGAAGATGAATTGCCGGAGTTGAGGAATGTTTCAGAACTTGTGCGGTTTTGTCTATCGCTTGCGCTATGACTCCAGCGCATGTTGCCGTTGAGTTCGATTCGTCCGGCTTCGTTTTCCTTCTTGCCGTTGTCCCAGCCCGCGTCAAAGCCGGCGCTTTTGTTGGCAGTAAGCCCGCTGCCGCCGCCACGTCCCGGGCCAAAATGCCGGTCGCCCGCATTGTTTGCATTGCCGAACACAGTTTCGTGGTCATGGTCGGTATAGCGGTTCACAAATACGTCGGCGTTGTAGCGATCCTTGCTTCCGTAGCCGCCCTGTATGTTGCTCACCCAGCTTTCCTTGAGTTCTTTTTTCAGCCCAATGTCGAGCACGGTTTCCTCGTTGCCGTCGTCGATTCCGGTCTGCTTGGTGTAGTCGCTCTTCTTGTCATAGGCTTTTATATTTGAGACAAGTTCCGTAGGAAGGTTCTTCATGGCAATCTTTGTATCGCCCTTGAAGAAATCCTTACCGTTCATAAGAATTTGCTTCACTGTTTTGCCGTTGATTTTAATGGTTCCGTCGTCGCTCACCTCAGCACCCGGGAGTTGCTCCACGAGATTTTCGAGTGTCGACCCCACAGGAACGCGGTAAGCCGATGCGTTGTACTGAAAAGTGTCGGCTTTCATTTCCACCTTTGCCGCCTTAGCCGTAATCACGGCCTCTTTCAGCGCCACTTCGTTAGTGCCGAGAGAGATTGTGCCGAGCTTTGCTTCGGGATTGTTCTTGTTCACCACAGCGCTGCGATACACTGCATTATAGCCCACGAACGAGATTTTCACAATATAACTGCCTGCTTTTTTGACATTGAGCGAGAACGTACCGTTTTTCTGGGAATTCACACCGTTTACAAACGATGAATCTTTGTTGAGAAGCTGCACTGTGGCAAGTTCGATGGCTGCTCCGTCTGATTTCTCGGTTACTTTTCCCGAAATGGTGTACTGCGCATTGGCTGTAATGGCACAAAGGCAAACCAGCAACGGCAAAATCAAAAATCTTTTCATGTTCCTGTTAGTTTTCTATGATAAAATCGCGGCCTAACGGCATTGTTGAACCGACGTTTCTAATTCGTTGATATTTTGACGTGAAAAACACTTCAAGGTTTAACCGCCCCTTTTCATTTATCGACATATTATATTATTATATCTACTGTTTACATTTTTTTACCGACGAATTTCCGGCAACGTCCACAGGGTTTCCGATATCCCTTATTGTTAATCAAAAACTTAGTTCCGCATATTGTTTTTACGATGTCTGATATCTTTTAAACAATGTCAGACATTATTTGAATAATATCAGACATTGTTTTTACGCTTTCCGCATCTCGTTTTTATAGCATCGCATCTCGTAAAAACTCCGGGCCACCAAATTTAAATTCCGACGCATCTAATTTAAATTACATGGCCCGGAATTTTTCCGTCTTCCGCATGTAGTTTTTTATGCTCAAAATGCGGTTAAAAACATATCGGGACTTGCACCTCCACCGCCCATATCAACAAAAGAATCCCGGCACATATTTGCGCCGGGATACCTTATATATTAACGGCCAAGCCGAGGGTTTACCACTGGTCCTCTTCTTCCACGCCGTTGTACACATTCTTCGGAACCCATTCCATATAGTCGAGCAAGAAGCAGGCAAACGGGTTGGTCAATACCGACTTGATGCGCAAATACATGGTTTCGTCAGGTTTCATATTACCAGTCCATACAATTTTGCGCACACGCAAGTTTGCACGATATGTGGTGGAGTTTCGCATAGACTCGGTTACCGGAGCGCCATTGCGGGATATACCGTCGTGGCGTGGCGGTTTCATGTAATTGTGGTTGAGCATATTCTTATCGATCTGACGAGTGATTTCATCGTCCTCGTTATCCTCTTCCCACCCAATGTTAGTATTCGAGAGAGAAAGGCGCAAGTCGACTGGCAAACCAATTGCCTGAAGATTGTTCTGGTCTTTGCCAATATAGAACTGCGCCATACCGAAACTAGAGTTGCACGGCGCGCAAATGCGGAACTGCCAAGTTCCTTCTGTAGGCACTGGCGGGAGCCTTATCGTGAGATCATACTGCCCGCGAATGTTCATCTCGTCTGCCTGATAGTTGCACATACTCGAACCGCCATAGTAAGGGAGGTAAACAATCCAACTTTCGTCAGAAACCTTCATGCGTTCGAAATAATTATTAGGTATGGCGTGTTGGTTGGCGTCCTTTACGCGGCGCAGACCATTGGTGATAAGTTCGGAGAAAAGAGACGAGAAATCCCAGCGAAGGCGATCGTTGAGCACAACGTTTGGCACATCGTCATCGTAAATGAGTACCTCGTCAATGGGATAGTAGAAACCATTGAGCGCATTGTTTGCAACCCTACCGTTGTCCGACTGGATTTTCACGCCAAGGCGATCAACCGTAACTTCATCGTATGTATCGCGGTCGTAAGTGCAATGGCGGTTTATTCGCTTGCCATCGGTTTGTCGTCCCTCGGTTATCTTCATCAAACGATTGTATCCGCCCATCGTTTCATAGTATTCGTGGCAGTCGATGGTGAGGCTGTTAGGGTTATTATACGCGTAACCCATTTCAAGATGGTGAATCACCATTTTTTCCCAACTCATACGAGCCGGAACAAGGTGATATGCTACAAATTGATGTACGGCATTGTTAGGATCTTTAAGGTCCTCGGCCGTTGCATGTGGGTATGCCTTTTGGCATTGCTCCTTTATAATCGGGAGAATACTCTGCCAATTTACGAACACATCGCTTTTGTATTCGGGCGCACTCACTCCCCAAGCAGCCTGGAACACACTGTCGGTTTCCACAAAGGCAGTATATCCATAATATCTGTGTGTAGGATTCGCCAGTGTGGCATTTTTGTTAAGATTATATCCGTATTCAGCGTGATTTACTTCGTAGTCTTCATCGCGAACCGTGTTCATAGAGTCGGCAAAGCCCGTTTCTTCGAGCAGACGGCTGAATATTCTCATATTAGGTGCCGCCTTGATAAGATCGGGAAGCTTGTCGTTCGACGGCTGCAAGACCCTGTCAACACCATGAATGTATCCGTTGCTACACTCTACGTCGGGATTCTCAATCACAGACTTTTCGTTGACAAGAATCACGGTCTTGGAATTAATGGTATCAAACGAAATCATAATGTAACGGTCGTCCATACTCATTGTTTCCAATGCGCCGATAATGAATTCCGTTGTCTTGAGAGCACTGGCGTTTTGATGATCGATAATGGCGTTTCTCACGATATATTCAGCCATTTCGTAAGTGATGCTGTCAAGATTGTAATCTTTTTGTTCATACACAGAGTCGATAAAAGTCTGTATGGCTTTATCACTCGGCGCAAACACCGTATAATTTCCTCGGGCAGCAAGCAAAGCAGATATGCGCGAATCGGTTTTGCGCCCGGTTTTTACACGCTGCGAGAGTTTGTGGAACATTCCGTAACCTTCGGTGCTTTCAAGATACGAGGAAATAGTCTCGCCTTGAAAAACATAAAGATTAGAGGAATCGATGCTGTCGGAACAACTCCAAAGACCCATTACGGCAATCAAGGAAGTAATGCCCCAAAATAGCCTCTTTCTTAATAGTTTTGTACACTTCATACTCTATGTGGATTAGGGTGTTAATATTTTGCTTGTTCAATTTATTTTTATGTCAACGGCATGTCCGAATTGTCCTTTTTCTATTTTCAGCGTAAGCGTTGATTTTTTAATGGAAACCGGTATGTTTTTGCCGTCAACTGTTGCTGTTGCACTTCTTGCCCATGCAGGAACCGGAATGTTTATTGTCTCGGCTCCGCTCGCGTATAATATATAATGCGTCTTGCTTCCGTTTACTTGCCCAAACGTTATGTTGTCCAATTTGTCGGCAGCAAATCTGTATCTTTTGCCGTCTGCAATGATTTCGTTGCACTGCTGTCCGTAGAATGCGCAGAGTGTTTTGTCCTTTATATTGAAACCCATCGAAAGACGTCCCGTGTAGGTAATTTCATGTCCGTTGATTTTCGCATTCTTCAGCATTATGGTGTCCGAAGGCAAGGGATTGTTTTTAAGAATCTCGGCATCGCGCGCATCATCTCTCGAGAAATTTCCGTCCCAAGTCTCAACGTGCGTACGATAATGGTTAACCACCATCGTTGTTCCGTTGGGAAATGCCGAAACAAAGTAATCGGTGGTACGCGAAAGGTAGGCGGGATTATCGTTTACGTTCTTGTAAGTTCCTGTAGCGGGATAAGCGCCAAGAGAATTGAGAACTTCAAACATATTCCTCGTTTCATATCCAAGACTCCGGCTTTGGTCATCACGCAATCGGCAACCGATGAAACAAGCTTTGCCATTGCCGGGATAATTCTTCACCGTGCCGATAACTTCTCCGTTGCAGGTTGCCACAACTTCGCTATTGTTTGCCTCAACCGGGTAAACGTGGTCAACAATATAGTCGGTAAGGATATCTTGTGGCTCTACGTTTTCAAGAAATCCCCGGAATTCTATTTTCTTTCCGCTTGCCATCTCGCCACAATCGACATTGAATTTATAGTTTGCCCCGAAAATCTCCTGCCATTGGGTGCTGCATGATTCTCCACCCTTGTTGAGCATCGGAGGTGTGCCAAGCCACAAAACTTTACCGCCGGCGTTGAGAAATTTCTTTATGAAATCGAGTTCTTGTTTCTCGGGAAACGGTTCAAAAAGAATGACAAGCGTACCATATTCCTTTTCCGCTACTTTTAATTTGCCTTGCGGGGTTACGCTGCCCATTTTCAAAAGCATGTCGTTCGTCAGATAATTTGCGTATCCGTATTGTGTGAGCCAGCTTCCGAAACGTGGATCAACCGCAACGAGATTCATGGGGTATATCATGAGCACATCGATATCGCGATGTACGTGGTCGGTTATCAGACTAATGTTCTCGGGCGGATCACAACCATAGGCATAATTAATTGCCATGCGTCTTTCGTTGCTTGCATTGGGCATTCCCCATGCGGCAGCGTATGCGTTTGGAATTTTGTTCACTACTCCGATAGATGCAGCCATTGCCGCGCCATAATAGTTGCGGTCTAGCCAGCCGCATTCGCAGAAATCATTTCCCGTGGGCTGAAGATATTCGCCCCATTTGAAATAATCGTAACATGCAGCCGCAGCTTGATGCACCGTGTTGCCCCAAAGATAATTCGGGGTGTACTCGTAATTTGCGTAATAAGTATTGGGGCCGTCCGGAGTTATCCATTTGTCAATCGTAGGTGATTCGGCCCACGAAGAATGTGCGCCGGTGCGGAAAGTGCGATTGAACAATTTTTCGCCATATTGCTTTGCCTCAACAAAAAGGTCGACCACGTGATTATTGAGAAGCCTGTAATAATTGTCACGCATGAGATATGTGCGCTGTACGTCCTCAGGTTTTTCGCCAAGCACGTACTCCCTATTAATTATTGCGTCTACGTTCGGGCTATATACCGGCGGCTGGCTCACAAAATAGAGCATGTAGCGCTCATCAAAGGGCATGCCTGTTTTTTTAGTGAACTCGCGTCCGAGGCTTTCGGTATAGAATCTTTGGTTGAACTGCCCTTCTTCCTGATGTGAGAAATAAATCCAGTCTTGCTGTATGTGCATTTCATCACAATAGAGCGATTGCAGGTTTACTCCCGCGTCGTGATATTTTTTTAGGAGATTTTCCAGAAACGGAAGGGCGTCATCAGCAAAATAGTCTATTTCCTGCGTTTCATATTCGAGCAACACAAGTACATTGTCGTATCCCGGACAAACGTTGTCGCCTTCGCTGAAAATTCTAAGGCGTTTCTGTGGAATTGTACCGTAGTCATGCCCCACGGAGTCGATTACTTCCCATTTCACATTGCTTAGTTTTACAATGTCATCGGGATTCACGGCTATTTTTGTGCGGCTTAGTTCGCGTCCCTTGAAAGCGTATGCTTTTACCGAGCGCAATTTTACGGGTGTTTCGCCTTTATTGTTGGTCCAAATAAGTTGCTGCCACATTTGCAAACTGAACTTTCCGGATTTTGCATTACGCGCGCCCACTTTGTAGGCTATCCATTTGCCCGTATTGCCAGTTTGATTGCGATAAGCCTGTCCGAGTTCGAGCGGGCTAAGGAGACTTAATTGCAATCCGGCATTTGCGTTTTTCCCCACGTAGTCGCTAATCTTCGCAATGCAGTTAACGTATTCGTCCATATCGGGAGTGAGCTTACGTTCAGTGTTTCTGTCATCGCGATATTGGCGGAAAAATTCGTCAAAAGCCACTGTGATATAATTGGAGTGGTTGTTTTTGGCTTGTTCTGCGGCTTGCTTCAAGCTAAGTTTGCTTTTATTGAAGCCTATCGTATTATCTATTTCTTTTTCAGGGGAATTGGCGAGATCTCTAAGCTGTTGGTCGTTAGTTAGAATAAACACCTGCGCATGCATAGTCTGCACAGGAATACCTGTAAGCACACAAGTTGCGACTGAAACGATTATACGCGATAATTTCATTTCCCGGTGTCTTTTATAATTCGTTTTTGCGTTTTTCCCGAAGCCTCGTCTAAAACGTGGCATTGGAGAATCTTTTTACGCAATTATTAAACAAAAATCGCACTTTCGCCGCATTTCACGCAGCGTTTGCTTCTGTTATTGCTTAGAAGTATTGCAAAAGTATAAAAATCGTGATAATTGGGGAAATGTTTTACAGAGAAAAACCTGTTTACAACAAAAAAGAAACATCTTCTTAACTTCAGAAGATGTTTCCCGTTGTTTTGAGCCTCTTGTCGGATTCGAACCAACGACCCCGAGATTACAAATCACGTGCTCTGGCCAACTGAGCTAAAGAGGCGGGTGGGTAAGCTCACTGCATCGCGCCGCTACAACCAGCCTACCTTTGCTGCAATCACGCCCTGGAGGATTCAGAGGGAGCTAGCCGTGCAGCACTTACCCGTGTGCTGCTTTCTGCGAAATGCGGTGCAAAAGTAAGAGGTTTATTTCAAACAGCCAAATTTTCTCGGCTTTTTCTTTTGCAAAAAATCGCTTTTCTGCATTTTTTCATTGCCTTGCCGAACAAGCGCCTTTTCATGCCGTTTTTACTAGATGCGACATTGCAAAAACGATGTCAGACATCGTTTAAATTACATCAGACATCGTTTAAATTATGTCTGACCTCGTAACGAACTGAAACCGAGAACGTTTTTTACGCACATTTTGCGGCATAAAATCATCGCCGAAAACTTTGCTGCAAAGGGAGTTGCTCACTACAAAAGGGTATTTTTTCTATTTTTCCCATATTAAAGCCAAACACGAAAGGGCAAAAAACTTTAAAGTAGTATATTTGCACATATGAAAAAAGGAATGAGCAACATACCGCACAGCATGTTTGCTGTAGCAAAAGGCGACATAGAAGGAAGTTTTGCATTGCGTGCCGAAAAAGCATTCGCAAATCTTGAAGCAGAAAACGAGAACCGCAGACAAAACGGCGAAACGCTCGTTTGGATAAGGGTATTCCTAAGCGATGTAATCAACCAATTGCCACAAATAAAGCATACATTAAACAATATTGCAGAGGGTTGCGCCGTTTCAATAGTAGAGCAGCCGCCGTTGGACGATACAAAAATCACGATAATGGCGTGCTATCTGAAAGATTCCGCAGTGGAGCGCGTGTCGCCCAATTGCTGGAACATCAATGTGGGCAACGACCGCTTTGTTTACCAATCGCTGAGATTCAAAGACGAAGAAGTGAAAGGCGTTGACGGCCACGACCAAACCGTAAAGGCATTTGAAATCCACAAGAAGTTGCTCGCGGAACGCGGAATGACCATAAAGGACAACACATTGCGCACATGGTTTTTCTGCCGCGACATCGACCACACCTATGCAGGCGTTGTAAAAGGACGAAACGACTTCTTTGCACAAAACGGACTGACAAGTTCCACCCATTTCATCGCCTCAACCGGAATAGGCGGCTACACCGAAAGCCCGAATGCCATTGTGGGCGTAGGATTCCTGTCGCGCGAAGGCGGAAATGCCGATGTGAAATATCTGCAAGCGCTGGACTACCTCAACCCTACCGCGCAATATGGCGTAGCCTTTGAAAGAGGCACGGCGTTCAGCGCCGGAGATTGCAGGGTGAGCCTTATCTCGGGCACGGCAAGCATTGACAAACACGGCAACTGCATTTACCTCAACGATGCAGCAAAGCAAACCGAAAGATTGATTGAAAACACCGAAGCTTTGTTGAATGACGACGGAGCAACGGCAGACGATATAAAAATGATGATATTCTACCTGCGCGACGCAGCCGACAAATACAGCGTGATGAAGGTGGCAGAAAAACTGCTGCCCGATGTGCCGATGGTATTCACCCACGCCAAAGTGTGCAGACCGGGTTGGCTCGTGGAAGCAGAGAGTATCGCCGTAAAGAAAACCACCGGAAAATAATCTTTTCAAACAAAATACATTAACAAATACAGCATCATGAAAAAATTAAAGACAGCCATTGCAGCGTGCCTTTGTCTCGCCGCAATAACTGCATGGGGCGACAACGCCAAGAAGGAACGTTGGCTCGACCCGAGCGTAAATCGCGTGAACGTAGAACCGTCGCGCGCGAATTTCTTTGCCTTTGAAAACAGCCAATTGGCAAAAGGTGCCGACAAGGCCGCATCTTCCCTTTATCTGAACGCCGAAGGAAAATGGAAATTCAATTTTGTGAAAGACCACAACAAACGTCCGCTCAATTTCCAGCTACCCGGTTTCGACGATTCCAAATGGGTGGACTTTGAAGTGCCCGGACTTTTTGAAACCCACGGATACGGCGACGCCACCTACAAGAATATTGGCTACGCTTGGGCAACACAGTTCGAGCCCAACCCTCCCTATATCGAAGAAAAGAACAACTACACCGGCTCATACCGTCGTGAGTTTGAAATCCCCGCATCTTGGAAAGGCAACGACATATATTTCCACGTCGGCAGCGCAACTTCAAACCTCGAAGTATGGGTGAACGGAAAATTCGTGGGATATAGCGAAGACAGCAAGACAGCTGCCGAATTCGATGTTACCAAATATCTCGTTCCCGGCAAGAAGAATCTTGTTGCCATGCAGGTAATGCGTTGGTGCGACGGCTCATATCTTGAAGACCAGGACTTCTGGCGCCTCACAGGTATAGCCCGCGAAGTTTATTTCTACGCACGCCCTAAAAAACATATCGACGACGTTTTCATCACTCCCGACCTCACCAACAATTATCGCGACGGAAAACTCAGCGTTGTGGTCAGCGCTCCAAGAGCAAAGGGCAGCAAGGTGAAAATCAAGCTCTGCGATGCGCGCGGAAACGAAGTTACTGCAACCGAGGGCAAAGTTGGCTCTGACGGCAAACTTTCTATTTCGATGGAGATACAAGACCCGCTGAAATGGACGGCAGAAACGCCAAATCTCTACGATGTTTACGTAACTCTTGTCGACGGCAATAAAGAAATTGAGGTAATTCCGCAAAAAACCGGCTTCCGCAAAGTGGAAATCAAGAATTCCCAGTTGCTCGTTAACGGAAAGCCTATTCTTATCAAGGGAGCAAATCGCCACGAGATGGACCCTGACGGCGGCTATGTGGTTCCTGTTTCACGCATGATCCAAGATATTAAAATCATGAAGGAACACAATTTAAATGCTGTCAGAACTTGTCATTATCCCGACGATCCCCGTTGGTACGAACTGTGCGACAAATACGGACTATATATCACAGCCGAAGCAAACATTGAGAGCCACGGAATGTATTATGGTGAGAAAACTTTGGCAAAGAACCTTTCGTATCAACAGGCACACATTGAGCGCAACGATCATAACGTTAAAATCTACAAGAATCACCCGAGTATTATTGTTTGGAGCCTTGGAAACGAGGCGGGATACGGCATAAACTTCGAGAAAGCCTATGATTATGTGCGCGCATACGATCCCTCGCGTCCGATACACTATGAACGCGCAATTTGGGAAGACGGAAAGAGCGACATATACTGCCCGATGTATTATCCCTACAAGGATTGCGAGAAATATTGCGAGAAAAACGACCCGCGCCCCCTTATCCAGTGTGAATATGCCCATTCAATGGGAAACTGCGGCGGTTTCTTCAAAAAATACTGGGACCTTATCCGCAAATATCCCAACTATCAGGGTGGTTATATCTGGGATTTTGTTGACCAGGGGCTTCGTGGTTTCAACGAAGAAGGCAAACAAATCTTTACATACGGCGGCGATTACGGACGCTATCCGGCATCCGACCACAATTTCAACTGCAACGGATTTATCCGCCCCGACCGCGAACCGAATCCAGAGGCTAACGAATACCGTTACTTCATGCAAAACATTTGGACAACGCCCGTGGACTTGAAGAAAGGCGTTGTGGAAATCTACAACGAGAATTTCTTTAAGGACATTTCGAATGTTCGTTTGGTTTGGGAGGTAGTTTGCGAAGGCAAGACCGTAGCCAATGGTTCCGAGGAGGCTTTGAATGTCAATCCGCAGGAGAAAAAGCAGATTTCGCTCAAAGGATATTCACTTCCCGAGTCCACAAAGGGCAAAGAAGTTATGCTCAACGTTGATTACAAGCTCAAGAGCGTAGAACCATTGCTCGATGCCGGTTATTCTGTAGCCCGCCAGCAATTGGAGATAAGCAGCTACAAATTCCCGACGCTTGACGAAATAATGCCGAAAGCCGAAGTTGCAACCCAGGCCAAGAAGAAACAGAAAGAAGAAAAGGTTGTGAAAGAGGAACAACTCGCATGTCTTTCGCTTCAGGCCGCTCAAACCACGGTTACCTTCAACAAGAAAACCGGTTGGATTGACTATCTCGACATCAACGAAGCACCTGCGTTCAAGAAGGGCTATTCTCTGAAACCCGAGTTCTGGCGTGCTCCGACCGACAACGACTACGGAGCAAACTTGCAGACTAAATTTGCGGCTTGGAAAGACCCGCAGATGAATCTCAAGAAGTTTGAGTGCAAAGAAGTGGGAGAAGCCAAACAAGTGGTGGCTGAATATGAATTGCCCACTGTTTCATCGAAACTTGTGATGACTTATACTTTGCGCACCGACGGACAGTTGGTGGTTAACGAGAAACTTACCACAGATCCCAATGCAAAGGAGAAACCCATGATGTTCCGTTTTGGCATGCAACTGGTAATGCCGCAGGAATTCTCGAAGCTTCAATACTATGGACGCGGACCTGGCGAGAACTATGCCGACCGTCATTGGGGCGACCGCATTGGTGTTTACAACCAAAACGTGGCTGATCAATATTGGGGCTATGTTCGTCCGCAGGAGAGCGGCAACCATACCGACATACGCTGGTGGAAAGTGCTTTCCAACAAAGGTACGGGACTTGAGTTCTACTCAAATATTCCTATGGAGTGCTCGTCGCTCAACTATCTCACGGAGGATCTCGACGGAGGTCCCGACAAATATGCCCACCAATACCACAGCGGCGACCTTACACCGCGCAAGTTCACCGTGGTCAAGATACAAGAGCGTCAGTTTGGCGTTGGCGGTATCGACAGCTGGGGACAATGGCCGGAGCCCGAGGTTCAAATGCCGTATGCCGACCACGACTTTACATTCGTAATCAATCCTATTGCTTCGGCTAACTGATAAACCGGGCAATACAAGCACAAATATTTCGCCACGGAGCATTTGCTTCGTGGCGAAATTCGTTTTCATACTAACACACACTCTTTTCTCCACACGCACAACCGATTCCCCGCTATCCTGAACGGGCGAGACAAAGGCATGATTTCATATCGGAATAACGGCGTCAATTTTCCTTAAAAACTCCGCCGCATCTAATTTAAATTCCGACGCATCTAATTTAAATTTGGTGGCCCGGAGTTTTTACGAGATGCCTTGTTGTTTTTGCGATATGCTATGTAGGGATTTAGGGCACGCATTGTGCCAGGGTTTTGAGCCATGTTTTTTCAGCAAAAACCAATGATGCGGTCGCAGTTACCGAAATAAAGTGGTAATTTTGGTCTGCAAAGCAGAGCATTCCTTTGCTTATCCCGATTATGGACGATATACTTACACTTCTTTCCAAGAATCTTCCGTTCACGCCCAACGAGGAACAATACAAGGTCCTCGCCGTGTTGGTGCGCTTTGTTGAGACTACGGTGAGCCGCGCTGCGTTGATTTTGCGCGGATATGCCGGCACGGGAAAGACTTCGCTCGTGAGTGCGTTGGTGAAGAGCCTAAAACAGTATGGCGTTGAGCCTGTGTTGCTCGCGCCCACGGGGCGTGCTGCCAAGGTGTTCGCGAAATATTCGGGCGAGAAAGCCTTCACTATACACAAGATAATTTACCGTCAGAAGACTTTCGAGGGCGAGGACACAAAGTTCACGCTTAATTTCAACAAGCGAAGGAATGCGATATTCATTGTTGACGAGGCTTCGATGATTTCAAACGAAGGCGGGAACAGTCTCTTCGGCACGGGCTGCCTGTTGGACGATTTGGTGAAGTATGTATACAGTGGTATCAACTGCAAGCTTTTGCTTGTGGGCGACACTGCGCAACTTCCGCCCGTGGGCGAGGCCGACAGCATGGCTCTTTCGCCCGACTGTCTGACGGCATACGGGTTGCGCGCGGCGGGAGTGGAGTTGCGGCAGGTGATGAGGCAGGGAAAAGACACGGGAGTGCTGACGAATGCCACAATGTTGCGCAACATGATATTGCAGGGCATGCCTACAGAATTCCCTGTTATCAGTCAGGAAGGCTACGATGATTTGCGCTACATCAACGGAGGCGAGATTATCGAGGAACTTGAAAGCTGCTACGACGATGTGGGCAGCGACGAGACGATAGTGGTAACGCGGTCAAACAAGCGGGCGATAGTCTACAACATGGGCATTAGGGCGCGCATCTATGGGCGTGATGAGGAAATCACGGCGGGCGACCGCATTATGGTGGCCAAAAACAATTACTATTGGACTGAGCAAGCCGCCTCGCTTTGCAGTTCGCGCGAGATGGCGGAGGTGGATTTCATTGCCAACGGCGACATTGCCGTGGTGGAGCGGCTGTTCAACTTTCACGAGATGGGAGGGTTCCGCTTTGCCGACGCCACGCTGAGTTTCCCCGACTACAACAATATGGAGCTTGACGCGCGCCTGCTGATTGACACTCTCACGAGCGAGTCGCCTGCCCTTACACACGAGGAATCGACGAGGCTCTACAATGCTGTGCTTGACAAATACTCCAACTACCGCTCGCGGAGAACCAAGCTGAAGAAACTTCGCGAGGATCCCCACTACAATGCGATGCAGATAAAGTATGCCTATGCCGTAACCTGCCACAAGGCACAGGGCGGTCAATGGAGCCGGGTGTTTCTCGACCAGGGATTTACACCGCCCGACATGCTTTCGACCAACTATCTGCGCTGGCTCTACACCGCCTTCACCCGCACCACCGGCAAGCTATATCTCGTGAACTGGCCTCAGAATCAGCGCGCTGAAAGGGACGAATGGGACTTTTGATGCAGCAGAAAAACAGGGGTCATCATACCTCCTTATAAAGACACCATGGTGTTTCGCTCAAGACACCATGGTATTTCTGCAAAGACACCATGGTGTTTCTCTCAAAACACCATGGTGTCCCTACCAAGGCCTCTGCGTGTTCAAAGATATTCGGGCAAACGGAACAGTTTGTTGCTGTTGCTGCCCTTGATCAATATCGTATATCCGCTTATCGGAGCAGCCTTGATTTCCTCAATCACATCGTCCACCGTATGGAACACAGGGAAAGCCGGGCGCATCTCCTCAAAGCATTCGCCGATGAGCCACACCCGCTCAAAGCCGGAGCGCGCAAGAAAGTCAAGCAACCTCTGATGTTCCTCCCCGCTCTCCGCGCCCAGCTCGCGCATCTCTCCCAGGATAACCATCTTGTTGGCCGCGTGAAGGTCGGCAAAGTTTTTCAAAGCCGCATGCATGCTCGTGGGATTGGCATTATAGGCATCGATAATCAGCGTATTCTTCGCGGTCTGCTTGAGCTGCGAACGGTTGTTCGAAGGTACATATCCCTCAAGAGCCCCGCAGATATCAGCATCAGCCACTCCGAATTTCTTCCCCACACTCACAGCCGCAAGCAGGTTGGCAATATTATAATCGCCTATGAGCCTGGTCTTCACCTCATGCCACGCGCCACCTTTTGCCCTCCATCTGAAAGAAAGATAAGGGCTGCAGTCCAAGATCTCGCCGCATACGTCCAAACTCGCATCAGCTTTCGTGCCATAGCGGAAGGCTTCAATCCCCTTGCTCACACTGCAAAGAATCTCAGAATCGTTGTTCAGGAAAACCAGTCCCTTCTTCTGGCGCAGATAATCGTAGAGCTCCGCCTTTGTACGCACCACCCCTTCGAAAGAACCGAACCCTTCGAGATGAGCACGCCCCACATTGGTGATGATACCATAGTCAGGGTGCACGATAGCCGTGAGTTGCGCTATCTCTCCCTTGTGATTCGCCCCCGTTTCTATCACCGCAATCTCATGCTCCTTTGTGAGCCGGAGCAAAGTCTTGGGCACACCGATATGATTGTTGAAGTTTCCCTCAGTGTGAAGCACCTTGAACTTCCTGGCCAACACCGCCGAAACAAGCTCCTTGGTAGTGGTCTTCCCGTTCGTACCCGTGATCTGTATCACAGGAAGCCCAAGCCTCTCGCGGTGCATACGCGCCAAATCCTGCATTGTCTGCAACACATCGTCAACCACAATAAACCTTTCATCGCCTTTGGCGGCAAATTCGCGCCTGTCGACCACGGCATAAGCACACCCCTCGCCCAACGCCTTTGAAGCATAAACGTTGCCATCGAAGTTCTCGCCGCGCAAAGCAAAGAAAATGGAGCCTTCAGTACACGCGCGGCTGTCGGTGGTTATCGTAGGATGAGCAAGATAAATCTCGTAAAGTTCTTCGAGTAGCATAGTCAGTATGATGTTTGTAATTGATTTACAGTTTAGGCTTCTTGATCAAACGCAACGCCTCGGCAGTCATATAGCATTTGATGTCAGAAAAAGGAATCGTGAAAACAGGAGTGCCAAGCGAATAAGGCGCAATCTCGTATGGCTGGAAAACGAAAGTCATACCATTGTGGGAAAGATAAGGCGGCGTCTTGGGAATCGGAAAGCGCTCCAAAGGATTATAGTTTGACAGATTCTTCTCACGCTCGTATACAAGCAAGCTACAAAGGTTCTCGTCGCTCACCTCGCTCTCGCCAAGCGTTACCTTCAAATAGGAACGCACCCCCTCACGAAGCATCTTGCGGAAACCTTCAGAGGTCGTATCCTTAAGCATATTCCAGCCAAACGCCACACCATCGCTCTTGCGCAACGTGATGCCCGATATCGAAGTAACACCATCGGTTTCGCCCGCACACTCATCAAGCGTAAACCTAAAGCTGACATAGTTGCGGCGGTTGCTCTCCATTCTGCATTCGGCATCATAGTATGCGTTTGGCGAGAGAATGGAGTTGTTTACAAAACTGTCAAACTTCGCGTCGCCGAAATAGTCCACCACGTTCTGAACGTCCATTGTGTCAACCGGAACACCCTTTCCAAGGTTCCCCCTAACCCACGCCGCGATGTTAGCACTCAACTTGCTCGTAATTGGACTGGGATAATCAGCACGGATCTTGACTGTGATTTTCCTGCCACGCATTGAATCTACGCGACTATACGTTGCCGAATCAATACAAAGCGTATCAGGGCGGGAAGAAGAGCGTTTATATCTGGAATACTTGCAAGATGACACCGCCAACAAGGCAGCAACTGCAATTATCGCCCAAGAAAAAACGGAGGAAATGCAATATCTTTTCATAGAAACGGCTTTTTAGTCCATGGCATCACGGTAGAAATCAAGCATAGCCCTGATTTCTTCCTTCGTAGCAGTGCAGTCAAGTTCGATTTTTCCTATTCCTGAAAGAAGAGTAAAGTTTATTATTCCGCCTACATTCTTTTTATCGTGGCACATAAACTCAAAGAGCCGGTCGTAATCCTTGCAAGTGTAAGACATAACGCCATAGTTTTCGCGAATATAGCCTATGGTTTGCTGCATTTGCATCGTCGGGAAATCTTTCTTTGTTCTGCTCAAAAACAGTTCGCACACCAGTCCCCACGCAACGGCATATCCGTGAAGCACCGGGCTACCTTGGGCGAGCGCAAAACTTTCAAGCGCATGCCCCGCGGTATGTCCCACGTTCAAAGCCTTACGTATTCCGTGTTCGTGTGGGTCTTGCGCCACAATATTAGCCTTTATGTCTATACTGTCGGCCACCATGTCGTGAAGTTCTGCGATGTCGCAATCATTAAAACTGAAATTCATCAACTGAGCCCAGGTTTTGTCGTTACTGATAAGCCCATGCTTTATCATCTCGGCGTATCCTGACAGAAGGTTGTCGGTATCAAGAGAACGAAGGAACTCTGTGTCGACAATTACACGGCGCGGCGCGTTAAACACACCTATTTCATTTTTCAGCCCATTAAAGTTTATCGCAGTCTTTCCGCCCACCGACGCGTCAACCATTGAGAGTAAAGTTGTAGGAACGTTTATATAGGCAATTCCACGCTTGAAAGTGGACGCAGCAAAGCCGCCGAGATCGGAAACCATGCCGCCTCCTACGTTTACGAGCAGAGAGTGTCGCGACGCCCCGCCGTTGCTGAGTGCCGTCCATACGCTTGCCAAAGTTTCAAGTGTCTTGTTGGCATCGGTTGCTCCTATTACAATTTGCGCAGCGCGCTTTAACTCCGCACTGTCTCTCAGTATCGGGGCGCACAGTTCAACCGTGGTAGCATCGTAAAGCACGAAAGTTTTGTCGGGCTTTATTTCGTTTATAACTCTGTCGATTTCTACTGCCGCCTGACGCGACATTATTACAGTTTTGTCTATCATATCACAAACTTTTTGAGACGCCAGCGAAGTTTCATCCTTCTCAGCAGGTTCAACGGCTTTTTTTGTATTTTTCCTTTGTATTTGTCAATGAAATCATCTACGGCATCAATAACCCTTGCCGAGTTTCTGCCGTCGCGATGAGCCTCGTGCCGGGCAGTATATTCGCGAATGTTTTTAAGAAGTTCGTCCGGGCGCGAAAGAGCATGCTCGATAGCCGGCGCTATCTGCGAGGTGTCGGTAACATCTATGAGATGTTTTCCCGGATTCGTATTGCGAAAAGTTACAACAGGCTTGTCGAGAAGCATGTATTCCACTATTATCGAAGAACTGTCGCACAACATCACATCGCTCTCGGCGAACGCTTCAACGAAGTCGAGTGTGCGGCAAAATTCCACGTTTTCGTGTCGCGCGGCTATCTGTCTGAAATCTTCCAACAATTGTTCGTCGTGGATTTTAGGGTGCAGAGTGAGAATCCAACGCCAGGGCTTTTCTTCTGCAATACGGTCAATCGTTTCGCGCAAATCCCATGCAGAACTTATGCCCTTGGTAAATGTAGATGCGTAAAGTATTGTTTTCTGCGCATGTTCCCTTTGCGGTTTTGCTATATCAGAGAACAGAGGGTCTATCTTGCACCAGCCCGTTTCGTAGACCTTGAAAAATTTCTTGCGCTGCTCTATTTGTTTGAACGGCAACGTACTCGATGCGCCCTGGGTGCAATATATATCAAACCAACCGCGTATGTTGAAATGGTCGTCCCGCTTGTCCATGCGTTTGTTTATGGGATAGCCGTGAAAAACTTCCACTTTAACTCCCGGAAAGAAGTCGTAAATATAATTCCCGGGGGCGAAAACGGCAATGGGATTGAATTGCTTTACTTCTTCAAAGGTTTTGAGGCGCACTTCTCCGTCAACGAGCATATCATCGCATTCGTCTTCCAAAAACCAAGCCACCTTGTCTCCCCTACGCAGTATTTCCGTTTCCAAAGGTCGGAGTATCGGAAACGCGTAATTGAGCGAAGCAAAAAGCAGATAGTGTTTCACCATGCGGAGTGTTGTCTTTACGGCGGCGGAATTTGGTTTATTTCGTGCCTTAAGGGTTATGTTTGCAAAGATACTAAATTAGTTTTTCAAGCCGGTGCTCGCAATGGTTATAATAAGGTTTATCGGCGAAGCGCTGTGCTTTTGCGTAACGCCGGCTGCGGATTTTGCAAAAACAAGCGTGCACAAACGGCGATTGCCATCTGTGCACGCATATTATATATATGCCTATTTTTCGAAAACTCGGCTTTAGTCTTTGATCAGGCAGTGTCCGGTCATTTCTTTGGGCTGTTCCAGTCCCATGATATGCAGAATGCTCGGAGCCACGTCGGCCAGAATTCCGTCTTCCACCTTTGCGTTCTTGTTTTCGGTGATATAAATAAACGGCACGGGGTTCAACGAGTGTTGCGTATTGGGTGTGCCGTCTTCGTTGATTGCATAATCGGCGTTGCCGTGGTCGGCAATGATTATTGTCTCGTATCCCGTTTCGTTTGCAGCGTTTACCACGTCTTTTACACAGGCATCAACTGCCACCACAGCCTTTTCAATTGCGCTGTAGATGCCGGTATGTCCCACCATGTCGCCGTTTGCGAAATTCACCACGATGAAGTCGTATTCGTTTTTCTTGATAGAATCCACAAGTTTGTCCTTCACTTCGTAAGCACTCATCTCGGGTTTCAAATCATATGTGGCAACTTTCGGCGAGGGTACGAGGGTGCGTTCTTCACCATTGAAGGGTTCTTCGCGGCCGCCGTTGAAGAAGAATGTTACATGGGCATATTTCTCGGTCTCTGCGGTGTGGAGTTGTTTCAGTCCCTTTGCAGCGAGATATTCTCCGAGTGTATTCTGTACGTTCTCTTTGGGGAACAACACGTGCACGCCTTTGAAATCGGCGTCATAGGGAGTCATGCAATAGTATTGCAGGTTAGGAATAGTTGTCATGCCTTCTTCGGGCATATCCTTCTGTGTAAGGATAGAAGTAATCTCGCGTGCGCGGTCGTTGCGGTAGTTTACAAACACCACTACATCGCCTTCTTTTATTCTTCCGTCCACATTGGCGTTAACCAGCGGCTCCATGAATTCGTCGGTATCCTTGTGCTCGGGCGTATCGCTGTCGTAGCAGTCCTGAATTGCTTCAACAAGATTGTCCACGGCCTTTCCTTTTCCATGAACAAGCTGATCGTATGCCACCTTTACGCGATTCCAGCGATTGTCGCGGTCCATAGCGTAGAAACGTCCTATCACCGAAGCCACGCTGCCGGTTGTTTCGGCGCAATGGTCGATTACGGTTTTCACAAATCCCTTGCCGCTGCGCGGGTCGGTGTCGCGGCCGTCAAGAAAGCAGTGAACGTATACGTTTTCCAGGCCATAGCTTTTTGCGATGTCAAGGAATGCGAGAATATGAGAGAGTTCTGAATGAACGCCACCGGTTGAAGTAAGCCCCATGATATGGAGATTTTTACCCGTAGTCTTGGCATATTCAAAAGCCGAAACCACTTCGGCATTCTTCAATATGCTGCCGTCGGCAATGGCATGGTTGATTTTCACGAGATCCTGATAAACCACGCGGCCTGCGCCTATATTCAAGTGTCCCACCTCGGAGTTTCCCATTTGTCCGTCGGGAAGTCCCACGTTTTCGCCGCATGCAAGAAGTTGCGAGTGGGGGTAATTGGCGTTCAGATAGTCGAGTTCGGGAGTCGGAGTGTTGAAAATAACATCACCTTTGTCGTGTTTGCCGATTCCCCAACCGTCGAGAATCATCAGTAGTGCTTTCTTTGCCATGATTGTTATGTCTTTTTTTAATTGTTTCCTTTAATCCGGCGCAAAATTACTATTTATTTCTCTCTCCGCATTCATCTTTCCCTATTGAAAAGCAATATTTTGCAGCATGGCAGCGGCATTTTTTCCACTAACTCTTATATATTAGCAACTCGTTATGACAAAACGAAAAAACAACAAGGCATCTCGTAAAAACTCCGGGCCACCAAATTTAAATTCCGACGCATCTCGTAAAAATTAG
>CAVFYC010000021.1:0-32054 GCA_963626585.1 Christensenellaceae bacterium Phil1
CAGAGTAGGATATTTCTTACAAAAAATAGGATATTTCTTACATTTTCGCCCTTTTTAGGCGTTTTTAGGGGGAGGTAATTGTTAAAAGATGCAAAACAGGGGAGATTGCGCGGTTTTTCGCTTTTACGAGATGCGTTGTAGTGAAAAACTCCGCCGCATCTAATTTTTACGAGATGCGTCGGAATTTAAATTTCATGGCCCGGAGTTTTCATGAGATGCCGACTCGTTTTTCCGCCATGAAATAGTGCTGCTTTTGAGAACTTAGATGCGCACAAATTAGGCCGTTTCGGAAAAGAAATGCTAACTTTGAAGCCAAATTTGTTACTGAAACAGAATATCATTATTGTAGACGATGAAAACAAAATACACCTGCATGCTGCTCACCACGGTAATGCTGCTTTTGCCTGCCGCTATCATGGCCCAGGAACGCGTATACAGCACAGCTTCTTTGCCGCAGCAACGAGTTTATAAATACCGCGTTTACTTCAAGGACAAGAAGGAATCGCCCTATCGCAAAAGCAAACCGGCGGAATTCCTGTCGAAAAAGGCGCTGCAGCGACGCGCAAAATGGAAAATCAAGATTGACGACCACGATTTGCCTGTGAGCCCGAAATATATAGGCGAAGTTGCTGCCAAGGGGGGCAAGGTGCTTTGCGTGAGCAAATGGAACAACACCGCCCTGGTGCAGAGCGAAGACAGCGCGCGGCTTGAAAGCCTTGCCGCCCTGGCGTGTGTGGACAGCGTGAAGAAAGTTTTTCACGACCTGGTTTTCGATCCCACGCCGTTGGACTCCCTGCGTTTCAGCGAGCTTAACGATTCGGTCATGCTCAGCTCGGAATACTACGGATTCGCACAGGAACAGATTGAGATGCTCAACGGACACCGGCTGCACAACCTCGGTTTTCGCGGCAAGGGCATGACGATAGCCATTCTCGACGGCGGATTCGACAATGCCGACACTGTGAAACTTCTCAACAACGTAAAGATACTCGGCACCCACAACTTTATGCGCCCCGGGCACAGCGTCTATGCCGAGAACCAACACGGCACCAACGTGCTCTCGTGTATGGGAGCCAACAAGCCCGGCTCGATTGTGGGGACGGCACCCGATGCGGAATACTGGCTCTTGCAGAGCGAGGACGCCTATACCGAAACTCCCGCCGAGCAGGACACTTGGGCCGCCGCCCTGGAATTTGCCGACAGCGTGGGAGTGGACGTGGTGAACAGCTCATTGGGTTACTACAGTTTCGACGATACCACGATGAATGTCAAATATAGCGAACTCGACGGCAAGACACATCTCATCAGCCGCAGTGCTTCGCTTGCCGCGTCGCGGGGCATTCTGGTTGTGAACAGCGCGGGAAATTCGGGCAACGACCCTTGGAGGAAAATAGGTATACCCGCCGACGCACGAGATATGCTCACGGTGGGCGCAGTGTACGACTCGCGCACTTTTGCACCCTTTACCTCGGTTGGCTTCTCGGCCGACGGACGTGTGAAACCCGATGTCGCTGCCCGCGGATTCCTTTCAGCAGTTGTGAGATCCACCGGGCGGATAAACTTTGTCTTTGGCACTTCGTTTTCCTCGCCCATAACGGCAGGCATGGCGGCTTGTCTGATGCAGGCCCTGCCCGAAAAGAAGCCCGAGGAGATTATAGATATTTTGCACAAGAGCGGCGACCGCAGCGAAAACCCCGACAATATCTTCGGCTACGGAGTGCCCGATTACTACAAGGCATATATAAACAACAAAAGCAGGCGCTGATGGAAAAAGCAATGCGCCTTTTTGAACTTTTGCAGCATGTGCGCCTCGCAATATCGCGCACACTGCCCGCGACATACTGGGTGGTGGCGGAAATAAGCGAGGGACGGCAAAATGTAAACGGCCATTTCTATTGCAAATTCATTGAAAAAAACGCGGAAGGGCAGGACGTGGCGTCGGTAAGCGGCGTGGTTTGGGCTGGAAGGTATCTCGAACTGAAACAAAAGTTCGAACGCGAAACCGGACAGCATCTCGCCGCCGGGATAAAGGTTCTCGTAAACGTGAGAGTCAATTATCATGAACGCTACGGGCTATCTCTTGTGGTTAACGACATAGATTCTTCGTTCACCCTCGGAGATATGGTGCGCCGGAGGCGGTTGATTCTTGCCCAGCTCGCAAAAGACGGCGTTGCCGACATGAACAAATCGCTCGTTCTGCCTCGCCCGCTGATGCGCATCGCAGTAATTACGAGCGAGACGGCAGCCGGTTACGGCGATTTCTGCAATCATCTTAAAACCAACGGCGCGGCGTTTAATTTCACCACAAAACTTTTTCCCGCAGTCATGCAAGGCGACAACGTGGAGCGCTCTGTGATTTCCGCCCTCAACTCAATTTCGGCCGAGGCCGGACGCTGGGACGCCGTTGCCATAATTCGCGGCGGCGGGGCGGTGAGCGATTTAAACGGCTTCGAGTCTTATTTGCTCGCTTCCAACGTGGCGCAATTTGTTTTGCCCATTATAACAGGAATTGGGCATGAGCGAGATGAAACGGTAATAGACCTCGTGGCGAATACTCGCTGCAAAACTCCCACGGCAGTGGCTGATTTTCTCGTGATGTCCGCCCAAAAGGAAATTGAAACGCTCAACGCCTTGACGACATGCCTTCACCGCGCCGCCACACGGAACGTATCGGCGCAGAAGCAGCGTATGGCTTATACGATATCGCGCATAGCGCCGGCTTTCTCGCACAAGTGCCAGATTTCGGGCTATGAACTCGAACGCCTCCTGCTTCGCATTCCGCGCGCCGTGAGAGATGTTTGCGCCCGCGAGAACTCCCGTTGCGAAAAGCAAGCCATGAAAATCGAAATGCTTGCGCTCAATTCGTTGCGGATACAGGACACGGAAATCGCGAGAAGGGTTGAGAGATTGAAAAGAAGCGTGGGATTGTTGATGCAAACCCAGAAGACGCGCGTGGAAACCTTTGAAAAAAGCATTAGGCTTGCCGGGCCCGAAAGGGTGTTCCGTCTGGGATTTTCGTTGACCACTATAAACGGCAAGGCAGTGGTTGACGCAGCGCAGTTGAAGCCCGGCGACAGGATTTCAACGCGTTTCGCAAAAGGCGAAGCCGTTAGTGTGGTGGAGAAGTCAAACTGAAAAACAACAATATATATATGGACGAAAAAAAACTTACTTACGCCGAAGCGATGAACGAGCTTGAAAATATCGTGGAGCGCGTGGAGAGAAACGAAATGGATATCGACGACCTCACGGAAAGGTTGAAACGCGCGCAGGAACTGGTGAGATTCTGCCGAGAACGCTTGTTGAAAACCGAAGAAGAGGTGAAAAACATTCTCTCGTCCGACGATTTGAAAACTTCGGCCGACACCGGGGCGCGGGAGGCGCAAAACACGTTTGCTGACTTTTAATCCCGACGCCCGATAACAGATATAGAAGAAATTACTACCTTTGCCGTTGATATAAAGTAGCGTTTCAATCAAACCACAATCATGAACAAGAAAAAGATAATCATTCCCGCAGCGATAATAATCCTTCTTTTGCTCGGCGGGTTGGGATATACATTATATAATTTGCAGGAGCAGAAAAAAACAAACTCGGATTTGCAGCAACTTGCTACGCTCGACAAAAAAGAAATGGAGAACGAATACTCCCAATTTGCCTTGCAATACGACGAACTCAAGCGCTCAATAAAAAACGACTCGCTCATGCAGCAACTCACTAAGGAGCAGCAGCGCACGCAAGACCTTCTGGCCGAACTGAAACAGACCAAGAGCGACGATGCACGGGAGATTACTCGTCTGAAAAAGGAGCTCGCCACTGTGCGCGCCGTTTTGAGAAGCTATATATTGCAAGTTGACTCGCTGCAACGCATGAACACGGCGCTTGCCGACGAGAACCAAAAGGTGAAAGCCCAATACAACGAAGCTACATCGCAAATCTCAAACCTCAACACGGAGAAGGCAAACCTTTCACAGAAAGTGGCGATTGCTTCACAGCTTGACGCAACGGGAATATCAGTTCAGGCGCAGAACAAACGCAACAAGAATGCAAAGAAGATAAAGGACGTGCGCCGTTTCGTGGTTCATTTCACGATAACAAAGAACATCACGGCCTCGACAGGCAACCGCAACATTTATGTGCGCCTTTTGCAGCCCACCAACTCGGTTGTAAATCCGTCGGGCTCGTTCAATTATGAAAACAAGAGCCTGCAATTCTCGGCTTCAAAGGTAATAGAATACACGGGAGAGGAGCAAAGCGTAACACTCTACGTTCCCGTGGGCGAGACATTGAGCGTTGGCACATATCGCTGCGACATCTTTGCCGACGGACAGAATATCGGCACAGGCTCAGTGAGTATAGACAAATAATGGTTGGTTTTAGAACAATTTTGAGGTGGGGGAGATAATATCTCCCCTGCTTTTTTTATTCTCCCAAGGCTTCTCGCCGCAACGGGCAGCGTTCGCTTTCGTTTTGCACGGTATTTTGGGCTGTTTCTCAGAGAGTTTTGCCAAGTGAAAAGGCATCTTGTGCCAATGCCAAAGCATACGCTTTTTCGGAGACGGCATCTCGTAAAAACTCCGCCGCATCTAATTTAAATTAGATGCGGCGGAGTTTAAATTAGGTCAGACCTCGTATTTAAGATATTTTATGTCCTAAAAAACGCATGGTTTTGCGATAAAAGCCGAGCGCTTATTCTTCAAAAACCATAGCCACGGCGTAAGCCGAAATGCCTTCGCCGCGACCCGTGAAACCGAGTTTTTCGGTTGTTGTGGCTTTTACCGACACGTCCCTCGCAGGGATTTCGAGACACGAGGCAATACATTCCTGCATTTGCGGAATGAATTCTTTTAGTTTGGGACGTTCCAGACATATTGTCAAATCCACGTTGCCTATTGTGAAGTGGTGTTTTTTCAATATGTCGAGAGTGGCCCGAAGCAATACCTTGCTGTCGGCTCCGCGATACTTCTCGTCGGTATCGGGAAAGTGGTAGCCGATGTCGCGAAGCGCCGCAGCCCCGAGAAGAGCGTCGATAACGGCATGAAGTGCCACATCGGCATCGCTGTGTCCGAGAAGCCCGAGCGAATGTTCTATCTTGATTCCTCCAAGCCATAGCTCGCGGTTTTCCACAAGCCGATGTACGTCAAATCCAAATCCTATGCGTGGTTTCATTGTGGTATGTAGTAAAAAAATGGAGGCACAACCTTTGGCGGCTGTCCTCCTATGTTTTGATTATCTATATTGTCATCTGCGCGAGAAAAGGTCTTTTATCCCGTCGAAGTCGAATGCGAGCGAAACTCTAAGAGTCTGGTCGAGCGGGTTGCTTGCAGCGGTGGACAAGACATAGCCTGCGTCGATTGAGAACACGTTCATGCGGAATCCTGCGCCGACTGTGAAATATTTTCTATTGCCCTTGTCTTTGTTTTCGTCGTGATAGCCCGCACGAAGTATGAACTTGTCGTTATAAGTATACTCAACGCCCACGCTCCATTGTATCTCCTTCAACTCTTCGCTGAATCCGCCCGGCGCATCTCCGAAACTTTTGAAAATTCCCGTGATGGGCGACATGTCATAATAGTCCTTTTGCAAACGTTGTTGGTAATTCTCGTCGCTTTCGTCGTCTTTCTGTCGTGGCATAGTGGGTACAAGCAATTTGTTAAGGTCTACACCGAAAGCTATCTTGTTGTATTCGTTGATTGGAACAAGGTAGTTTACGCCCAAACGCAGGTTCGTAGGAATGAAATACGAGTTCTCGTCTCCGAACTTCATTTTGCTACCGATATTACTTATATTCAAACCAAACGCCAACTGACATTCGCGGCTTCCCATCACTACATATTTGTTGTAGTAAAGGGCAAGGTCGGCAGCAAATGCGTTTCCGGGCTTAGAATCATCGGAATAGTTGCCACTGAGGTCGGAGCGGATGTAACGCAAAGCGATAGCGGCCGAAAGATCCTCGCTCAACATTCGCGAAACAGCCACGTCGAAAGCCAATTCATAGGGCTTGATCGTGAGATTGTCGCCTGCATCAACTTCGCCAAGCGAGAAATAACGCAGCGAAGAGGATACCGCCGTGTAATCACCCAACCTCATGTATCCGGCAACGTATCCAAGGTC
Source organism: Christensenellaceae bacterium Phil1 (assembly GCA_963626585.1). Lineage (GTDB taxonomy): Bacteria > Bacteroidota > Bacteroidia > Bacteroidales > Bacteroidaceae > UBA6398. Next base: position 6,115 of record CAVFYC010000021.1, read on the forward strand.
GATGTCGTTTACTATCTTTCGCAACCAAGGCGTATAGTTCACAGCAATACCGGCACGGCTTATGCAGAACGGGTATTTCGCGGGGTTCCAAGCCTGTGAATTCACGTCGGGATCGGTTGCCGCACCTATATCACCCATACCTCCCGCACGGGCATCGGCTCCAATCTTGAGAGAATTGACTGCCGTGCTGACAGGATTGAATTTGTCTTTTTCGCCATCGGCACTTGCATTTACCGTATATGTCAGAAATGCCGCAAGGGCTATTGCTATCTTATATTTCATATTCTTCATTAGGTGAATGACACATTTATAAAACTCACAACGGCTTTATTTATTGTTCAGGACAATCAATTTCTTGGTTTTGCTGCTTGCCGCTCCGTTGCCCTCCGACACAGAAACGCGGTAAAGGTATACGCCGCCGCCAACTCTTGCCCCTGCCGAATTTGTAAGGTTCCAAGTTATCGGGAAATGCCCGTAGTCGCTCTCGCCGTTGGTTGTAGTTTGCCATACAATCTGTCCGTAGCTGTCGTAAACGCGCACCGTGAATTTTACATCGGTTAGCGGACGATCGTAAGATATATTGAATGTTGCCGTTTCCGTAGCCGGGTTTGGATTACATGCGATGTCGAGAATATTTGGTTTGAGATTTCTCACCGCAACAAAGTTGAGAGACGCAGAAGACGAGTTGCCCAACATATCCCAAGCACGGAAAACAAGACGATGACTGCCCGGCTCCAGCTCAGGTATGGAATAGCCAACGCTTCCGCTCGTGAAAGTTCCGAAATCGTTTTGGAAATAATCGTTTAGTACGTATGTCGTGGCTGCGTTGCCGTCGATTATCAATTCTATGTCGTGTCCCACACCGCTTCCGGTGGCATTGATTCCGCTGCTGTCGGATAAAACTGCAACGAAATAGGGCGTGGTGTTTGTTTTGTCCCCGTCGCGGAAATCTGGATTGTTCAGGTAAACAAACAAGGCCGGACCTGTGGAATCGTTCTTGAGTTCTCCCGAAGTATTTATCGCAAAGTTATTGTTTATTCCATGACATTCCGTCTCGCGGTCGTTACTTACGGCGTACAAGCTCATAAGACATGTTTCCGTGGAGTAACTTGCGTCGATTGATACGGGGAATTCGAATTTGAAGCGGCCTTCTCTTACGGAATCCGTGCCGTCGAAAAGCCGGCGCGTGCGGTTGTAGAATTCGTAGGGCGTTTGTCCGTTCCCCGCATTGTCGTGGCAGGTGATTTTTTCAAGCTTGTCGTAAACCGTAGAAGTAACCACGCCGTTAAAATCGTTGAGCGCGGCGCCATTTTGTGAGGTAACGTGTCCCACAACTTGGGCAACGCTTCCCGCAGCAAGGTTGATGACTGCACCATTGGCTTTCTTGCCGTTAATACTGTCGATTACGATTTTTCCAACAGGCGCGGCAAGCCGCAGAGCAGGGTCGCCGGCCAAAACATATTTCATCTTGTTTATCGTGAGGTCGGTCTGGTCGCTCGAAGATGACGAAGTAACAAGCGCACATTTGGCTTTCATCAAAGCTTCTCCCATGGTGATTAGTTTTCCGTCCTCCTCGGTAAGAAGATATTTGGAAAGCTGCGTATTTAGATAGAGATTGCGCGTGGAATATACCGAGCGGGTTGCACCGATAAAGGCCACGGAGCCGCCATTCTCGTTAAGAACGGCACTTTCTCCGATGGTTTCTTCCTGGGAGTCGAAAGGAATTATTTCGCACGAGGAAGTGATCCAAACAGATGGGTTGTTGGTTTTGTTTTCCTTGAAATCGTTCAAAAGCAAAACCTTCTCGTGTGAAATAGAGCCCGGCGCGCCGTGTCCAGTATAGTTCATGAGCAGCGCGCCATTGGTCATGTAGCTTTTTAGTTGCTTGGTGATTTCCGGATAAGAGTTGCCGGTTGCCGTCTTAACCACTGTGTATGCGTCCCAATAGACTCTGCGCACATTATATTCCTTATGGTCGGTTTCTATCTGCTTTGCAATTTTTTCGGCGTCGCTCATCAGGGTATTTCCCGACTTATCATCATCGCCCATGATGCATATAAGGTTTTTCCAAGAGCCCACGCTGTTGTTATACATGTACTTGATAGTTTTGTCAACCATGATTTTGGCTTCCGCTTCTGTGTGGACGGGAAAACGTCCTATGGCGATGTCCGGTTTTTCCGAGGCCATGGTTTTGCCTTCGCCGTCGTCGAGAAAAGTAAAGAAGTCATCGCTCACATAGCAATTGATTTCGTTTATCGAGTTCCAGGATTCATAGCAAAGCAAATAGTCGTCGGGCGATTGGCTTGCCCATTCTTTTGTAATCATTCGGTTGTCCCACGCAGCATCGCCGAAAAGCAGTAGATAGCGCGGCATGTCGGCAGAACTTGTGGCACGGTCGTAAAACATCTTTGCGTACTTGCGGTAAGCTATTGCGTCGGGCGTGCCCGAGGAAAACTCGTTGTAGATTTTGTCTGCCTCCACGATTTTCACGCGTAGGTTGTCGTGGGCTACGTGTGCCGCTGCCAACCGTTCGGCCTGCTTTGTCAATTTCCCGCTTGCCGGAACGATTATTATCATGTCGAATACCGTGTCGCCGTGAAGGTCCTGATTTTTCATTTTCTCAACCATTGTAGGCGTGGGGAACGTTTCTGCCGTGTTTACCACGATATATCTGTCGGACGATTGCGGCAGTGTTACGTTCAGTGTGCCTCCCGAGAGGTTCCCGGTTACGTTTTGCTGCGGACGCCCTGCGATGCCGAGGCGCCAAATGCGCGTGTTGTTGTCGGCTGAAGAGATGGCGTAGTTTCCTGCTCCGCTGTGCGAGGGGTCGCATAGCTCGAAATATGGAGTGGAGAGGTTGAGTTTACGCGTATAATTGAGGCGGATATAATCAAGTCGCGCCGAGTGTCCCGAAGTTGTGGTGAAGCGCACGCTGTTTGCGGTGCTGAGAGCCTCTGTCTCGTAGGTTTTTTCAAGCACCCGCGCCTTGTTGCCCTGTTCTCCGATATTGGTGTTGTTGAGTAGGGGAATGGTCATATTGCCAAGGTTTGCCGAGTTTACTTCGCTCGTAACGATTGTTGCAGACGAGGCGTCGGAGGCTGAAAATGAGATGCTGACAAATTGTTGTCCGTTGGTGTCGATTTCGGGTGCGGCAACCGAGAACGATTTGGTGTTGCCGTTTGCAAAATCATAGCTGTCGTAGAATTGTTGTCCTCCGCTGTACCAACTGTATGCGTCTTCTTCATAAAGCGAACGCCAGGGAATTGTGGTGCGTGGTTCTTCGGTGCTCGTTGCTGCCTCGGCTTCGGGCATTGAAAGGGGAGCGTCGCCTTCGGTAAGGAAATAATAGGAATAAGACGAGTAAGAATTGTTGAGATGCCGCCATTTGTTGCGCACATAGCGCCATTTGGTCGTGCCGTTGGCGTAGAAAAGTATTTTCGAGCCGTTGCGGTAGAGCGGAACTTCCTCAAGGTCGTCATAGTTCTTGTTGTCGCCCGAATAGGTTATCACGGAATCTTGCGCAAGTCCGCCGTAGCCGTAAAGTTTCACCTTGTCGGGATTGGAGAAACCCGCTGACGAAAGAAATGATTTGGTCAACTGGTAAACTCCTTCCTTTTCCACGCGTATTTTCACCCATTTGCCGGTTGCGAGAACGGAGTGAGAGGCATATCGGTCGCTTGTGGCGGAGGCGGCACGCGTTGAGCGCGAAGCGGTAATCACATTTCGGTAAACTGCCAACTTGCATGTTTTCAATCGATAGTACACGCCGTTGCGTTTTACGTAGGGATAGAACGAAATGTCGAGCACTCCTTGCTTGCGTTCTATGGTGGGGTTGCAATTCACTTTTATTTCCTCCGAAATATCTGCCTTGCTTTTCGCCAACAGTTCGCTTTCCTGCGCATTCACGCGCTCGTATTCGGGATATTCTGCCTTTACCGTAAATTCGGTATTGGCATAATTCGCGCCTACGTTTATTTGCGTGGTGTAGACGGGCGTTGTGCCGTTGTCGTCAATGCTTTCTATAGGAATGGTAACGAATTTTCCTTCGCCCACAATGCCTATGCTGTCAACGTTGTTTGCCGCGCAGAGGTTGGCAACTCCTGCAAAGAGCATCATGAACAGGAAGATATATTTTCGCCTCATGTTTATGTTTCTTTTTTCAGTTAAGCTTTTGACAAGCTCTATTTTATATTGAATTCAATCAACTTTTCGTTGTTTGCATATCCCGTTACGTGAGTATTGGGTACGGCGGTGAACGTAGTGTGGTGGAGCGGCAGCAACATTATGTCGCCTTGCCTCAAACTCATATACGCACTTGCTGCGGCTATGGCCTCGTTTGCTGCATCGCGTATGCCGGTGATTTTCTCCGCCATTTCGTTGTCGCCAACCTTTATGCGTATTTCCAGACCTTCCGATAGGCTGTCGTCTGACTTGATGTCGGCGAAATTTCCGCACGATACAGCGCCGTCAAAGTTCTCGGCCATATGCCACGGCTTTCCTGCCTTTTGCATCGCAGCCCTTAGGGTGGCAAGTTCAAATTTCACGGCAATGCTCAACGCGTCGTAGTAGCGGGGCGCAAAACGTGGGGGAATGCTTTTCCCCAACCGGCTAATTCTCAGCACCACACAGGCTTTGGCTTGGCATTCTCCGCCCCAATCGGGCACAAACACCGGTTTGCCGTGGGTGAGAAGCGCAGTGTCGGCAAGCGTTGCTATCCGAGCACTTTCGTTCTCTTTATCTAACGCGCTGAATGCTTCTTTATTGCTATCTATATGGGGTTCAACTACAATTATTTTCATCGACGGACAATATTTATAGATACAAAAATAAGAAATTCCCTTTAAATTCGCGGCAAACTGCCTTTTCGTGCCTCTTCAACGCGGCTTCAGCAGAAGGGCAAACTGCATGCAAAAAACTGCAAGGCATCTCGTGTTTTACGAGATGCGTCGGAATTTAAATTCCGACGCATCTAATTTAAATTTGGTGGCCCGGAGTTTTTACAAGATGCCGATGATTTTTAACGACAAGGTTTGCAGTGTGTAAAATATTGGGAAAGAAGATGATAGCTTGCGGGTAGATTTTGCGGGATTTTACCGGCTTTCTTCCGAAAACATATCCTGGATATATGTGGTGCGGAACTTTTTGGGCGACATGCGTGTGATGTTTCTGAAATAGCGTCCCATACACGACACGTTCTCGAAGTTCATGTTCAAAGCCACTTGTTTTATTGTATTCTCGGGCTTCAGCAGTTCGCGCTTGATATCTCGTATGGTATATTCGGTGATTAGTTGCAACGCTGTCTTGCCGCTTACCCTCAAACATACCGAGGCGAGACGACGATTTGAGATGCCGAGTTTTTCAGCATAGTATTCCACTTTGCGCTGACGCGGATAGGTGGAAGACAAAAGGTCGAGAAAGGCGTTGAACACTGCTTCGCTTTTGTAGAAAGTGGGTGGCGCCGACGACATGTGCTGAAACAGCATGTCGGTCAAGTAGCATGCGGCGGCCCGCATGAGAGATTCTAGAATTTCCTTGCGGTGGCGGCGCGGCGTTCCTCCCAGACTGTATTTCAGCAAAGTGCTGTAGGCATTGATTACTGCCGACTCCTCGCTGTCGAGATGGATTACGGGATTTTTCTCTATGAGAAGCTTGAAATTCCAACTGTTTGCCATCAGAATTACATTCTGCATAAACTCTGTTGACACGCACATACACGAACATTCAAAGTCGATGCTTTCCATTAAGTTATCGAGAATGTGGTTTGGTCGGCATATAATGAAATCGCCGACGCCCACGTTGTAGTTTGTGCCGTTGATGCTAAGCGCGCCGCGCCCTTTGTTGCAAAGCGCAATTATGAAGTTTTCGATTTTCACCTGCTTGTTCAGGCTGATGTCTTTCACATTGTCGAAAGCAATCACGTCCTCGTCGGCGAAAAGCGCCATCGACAGTAAGTTCCTGCCGTCTATGTCGAATGAATTCTTGTCAAAAGCCATTTGTTCAGCATTGTTTTTCAATTGTCTTTGCAAAAAGCATCGCGTTAAGGTATCCCCTCTCCGTGGCAAGCCAGTCGGGAAGGGTGGCAACGCAAGTGTATCCTGCCTTTTCAAACAATTTTTGCGAAGCAACGTTTCCCTCCGCCGCAATGGCGTAGAGCGTATGAATCAAAAGCGTGTGGCGCGCGTAGATATCAAGCGTCGAGAGCGTTTCGGTTGCTATTCCGCAATTTCTGTAGGGAGCAAGCACCATTATGCCCACTTCGGCGCGCAAATGGTGCGGGTCGAAATTCATGAGGTCGGCAATCGCCACGGGAATGTCGTCGGAAATTCTGCACACCACAAGCCGCATCTGCTTGTCGGTGTATATGTCGTTTGTGGCAGAGGCAATGAAGTTTTTCAGGGCAAAGCGCGAATAAGGCACATTTGTGGCCGAGCATTCCCAAAGCGTCGTGTCGTTTTCCACTTCGTAGAACAAATCCAAATCTTCCGGCTCAATAGCCCGCAGATATACCGTCTTGCCCCGCAGTAACATCAGAAAAAACGTTTGTACTTGAAGTAAAGATGAATCAAACCCTCAATGTGTTTGATTCCAATGGGTGTAAAAATCCTGCCGCGGGTCATGCGTTGGCAGTGATGCAACACCGTAAATTCGGGAACGTATGCCAAATGAAATCCGGCCTTTCTCACCCGAATGCAAAAGTCGGCATCTTCTGGCCCGTAGAATATCTTTTCGTCCAAAGGCCCTACCGCTTCGTAGGCCTCGCGTCTTATCAGTTGGCAAGCCCCTATCAGATATTCCGGCTCAAAGTCGCTTTTCATTTTCTCCAGTCCGTAGGCATAGCGGTAGCCGTGAGTATGAAGCAGATTCCTTACCTTTTCTCCGATACCCGGGAAGCGTTTGCAACTTTCCTGTACCAATCCGTCGGCATCCACAAGGCGGCAACCGGCAAGCCCCACATCGGGATTTTTCTTCATGAACTCCAACATTCCGAAAGCCACTTGTTCTGAAAGTTCCGTGTCGTTGTCGAGAATCCATAGGAAGTCGCCGTTAGCACGTTCGAGCGCGCGGTTTCGCGCATACGCTACGCCACGGTTTCTCTCCAATGGAATGGTTATTATTTGCGGATATTTGTCGTGCAAGAAGTGCATCGTGCCGTCTTCGCTCCCATTGTCAACCACAATTACTTCGACATCGTTGCGCTGCAAAAGGAAGTCCAGCGATTTTAGGCAGTTTGCTAACAGCCTGCGACCATTCCATGTTATCAAGACAACCGAGAGAAGCATGATTTATCCGAATAGTTTTATCTTGAGAGCCTTCAGCGCCGAAACAAGTTCCTTTATGCTGTGAAAGCGTCGCAGTTGTTTTAAAATAAATGCCGGAGACAAGAAATATTGTATATTGGCTTTGAAAAGAATTCGCTCCATTTCTTTTGCCGACAAATTGGGATAGCTCACAATCGAAGTGTGCTGCACATCAGTAGGTATGTAATCACCCGTAACAATCCAGTTGTTTTTTTTCGCAAGGTCGTAGAATTCTGTTCCGGGAAAGGGAGAAACAATATTGAACATGATTTGGTCAACGTTTAGCTTGCGTGCCTGCCGCAATGTGTCCTTTAGAATTTCCCGCGTCTCAAGTGGAGATGTTCCTATAAGTATATTTAGTTTTACCGGAACGCGATATTTTTTCAACAGTCTTATGGACTCGTAAATTTGTTCTCTGGTAATGCCTTTTTTGATGTACCTTAGAATTTCGTCGTTGAACGATTCCACGCCGAGGTCAACGTATTTGCAGCCCGATTCGCCAAGTATTTTTGCGATGGGCTCGGTTATAGCATCAACTCTTGCCTGACAGCCCCATTTGAAACCGTGTCTCTTTAAAACATCACAGATTGCTTTTGTGCGTTTCTCGTTCCAAATAAAATTGTCGTCCATGAAACCGATGGCTTTGTAGCCTTGTGCCGCGAGCATGTCGAGTTCTTCTGCCACGTTTTCCACAGATCGGAACGACACGGCCGGTTTTCGTCCGTTTTCCCGGCGGTATTCTATTTCCCGCGCAAAGGTTAATGAACTCGGCACGCAATATATACATTTGAACGGGCACTGCCGTGAAGTCAATGCGGGAGTATATGGCGTTAGTTTCAGTTTGGGATTGTGGAAAGTGCGCTTGCCGAGCAGATGACGTGCGGGGAAAGGCAGTTCATCAAGGTTCTTGAGCAGAGCGTGTGGCTTGTTGTTAACCAAATTCCCGTCTTTGAGAAAAGAAATCCCGTCGACGTTTTGCCACTCTCTGTTTTTGCCCGAACGGAATGCCTCCAAAAGTTCCAGAAGTACCATATCTGGTTCGCCGCGAAGCACTATCGTATGGCTGTGGTTAACGCATTTTTTGATATAATAGGTTGGACCGGGACCGAGGAGCAGACAAAAAACTTCCGGCTTGATATTGTGGATAATTTCTGTGGCATGCAAATCGGTATCTACCGAGAGATTTACCGTCCAGAAGGAATAGAAATCGCTGTCGTCCTGCTTAACGAAATCTTCGAGCTGGTCGTGTTCGTATGTAAAGTCGTGATACGCCACCTGAAACCTGCCCGATTTTTCAATGAGTGCCGCAACGGTCAACTCATATATATTAGGGGTAGGATAAACCACGTTGGTGCAGCCCGAACTCCGCTCTGCGGGGCGTTGCCCAGCCAATGGTGGTGGTATCAGAAAAGTTATCTTCATATTTGAAATGCCGGTAGAATTGCGCGTCTCTGTTTTCTGCGGTTTTCTCAGCCTTCCAATCCCAAGTCATTGCCTATTCGGCTACGTGTTGGCAGGAAAAGCAAAGAGGCTGCCACACATATTAACGCGCAAAAGCCTCCGATATTATTCAAGGTGGCATAATATGCCCACAAATCGAAGACTGTAACGATTGCGAAGCACAGAATTCTTGTGTTGCAGAGTATCCTGTAACGTTCTATCCTTATGTCGGTTTCAAGAGATTTGTGCTTGGTTATCAGATGTCCGAAAAATTTTATCGAAAGTGGTATTATGCTAATTGTCAGCAGCACGCAAATCGTGCCCAGAGTGTATTCCATTTGGGCGTTTCCCACGAATGTTCCTTTTGCATCGGGCGAAATTTCATAGACACCCGCGAATACCAACATACAAACTATGTAGGCGATATAATTGTTTCTTAGATTTCGTGCCAGACGGCTTGTCTTTTCGTTCATAATTGTTTCCGTTTTTAATGTTTGCCCGTAAATTCGGTGCGGTTGAGTATTGAGCGCCCCAGAGTTACCTCGTCGGTGTATTCAAGTTCGTCGCCAACGGTAACTCCCCGCGCAATGACCGACAGTTTTACGTTGCTGTCGGCGAGCCGCCGCGAAATGTAGAAATTTGTGGTGTCTCCTTCCATCGTGGGGCTGAGGGCGAGAATAACTTCCTTGACTCCGCCTTGTTTCACTCTGTCAACGAGCGACTGAATCTCTATATTGTTCGGACCAATGCCGTCGACGGGCGAAATCACTCCCCCCAAAACGTGATAAAGTCCCGAGTATTGCTGCGTGTTCTCCACGGCGAGCACGTCCTGTACGTTCTCCACCACGCATATTATGGAGGAATCGCGGCGAGGGTTGCTGCAAATGTCGCAAATCTCGTTGTCGCAGATATTATGACAGAGCTTGCAGTATTTCACATCGTGGCGGAGCGTTTTTATAGCCTCGGCAAAAGCATCGCTAACCTCCACATTTTGACGGAGCATGTACAACACGAGACGCAAAGCAGTCTTGCGTCCTATTCCGGGCAGTCGCGAAAATTCTTCCACGGCGCGGTTGAGTAGTTTCGACGGATATTGCAGCTCCATTTACCGGTATTGCTTGAAAGACATCGCGTGGGTTTTGTCTAAAAAGCCATGCAAAGTTAAGAAAAGTCGCTCAAAATTCGTTAACTTTGCCCTTATTATTAACCCATTTCCTACATTATGACAGCAGCCATACCGCAAAGAAAAAAATACGATATACTTACTTCGGAATTTGTCATTAGCAATACGGATTTGTCGCGTTGTCCTGCCGACGGCAAGCCGGAATATGCCTTCATCGGGCGCAGCAACGTGGGAAAAAGCAGCCTTATAAATATGCTGTGCGGCAGAAAGAAACTCGCGCTTACGTCGGCGCGTCCAGGAAAGACCATGCTGATAAATCACTTCCTCATCAACGGCAGTTGGTATATAGTTGATCTTCCCGGTTATGGCTATGCGCGTCGCAGCAAAACCGACATCGCAAAGTTTGGGAGCATTATCGACGATTATGTAACCAACCGCGCAGAACTTACATGCCTTTTCGTGTTGATTGACTCGCGTGTGCCGCCTCAGAAAATCGATATAGATTTTATTAACAGGGCCGGAACGAAAGGTATTCCCCTTGCCGTGGTGTTTACCAAGGCCGACAAACCGAACGACAAGGGACTTAGGGCAAACGTGGAGGCTATGCGGGCGCAGCTTGCCGAGATTTGGGAAGAATTGCCGCCGATGTTTGTAACGTCGTCGTTGAGAAAAACGGGCAAAGACGAACTTTTGGAATATATTCACGGCATAAATGTGGAACTGGGGGCTATAAAATCTAAAAAATGAACGATAACGCCAAATTGTTGCGCGCTGCGGGCGAGATGTATTGCCCCGACGAGAGCGCGGAGTTGATGAAAGAATACGGCCATGCCGCAGAACTTGTGTTCAAGTACAACAATATTTGCCTCACCAACGCAGAGGCGCGTACCGAAGTACTGAGTTCGTTGCTCGGCAGTATGGGAAAGAATTGCAGAATACTGTCGCCGTTTCATTGTGATTTCGGCTACAACATACATGTGGGCGAAGATTTTTTCGCAAATACGGGTCTTGTGATTCTTGATGAGGCGGAGGTGAAAATCGGGAACAATGTTTTCATCGCGCCTCAGGTTGGACTCTATACGGCATACCATGCCTTTGACATACCAACCCGCCGCCGCGGTTTCGAAGCCGCCAAGCCCATAACGATATGCGACGACGTATGGATAGGCGGGCATGTGAGCGTGTTGCCGGGCGTTACAATAGGAAAGGGCTCGGTGATAGGAGCGGGCAGTGTGGTAAACCGCGATATTCCCGAGGGAGTTGTGGCGGCGGGAAACCCGTGCCGTGTGATTCGCAGGCTTGACGAGCGGAAATAAAACGCTTCTTCGCCAGCGCAAAAGCCGCATTGTTCTTGCGCAATCTTACATCGAAAAAACTACATCGGTTATCGCAAAAACGATAACCGATGTAGTTCAAACAATGTCAGACATTGTTTGAATAATGTCTGATATCAGAAAAACGATATCCCAGATACTTTTTTGCACACCTTATATATATGTCTCTACAAGCCGAAACGTAAGCATTTTTCCGCAAGCCCCAAAAACTGCCGTGCAGGGAAAAAACCCTGCTGTGCAGGGCGAAAAAACGAGTCGGCATCTTGTAAAAACTCCGGGCCACCAAATTTAAATTCCGGGCCATGTAATTTAAATTAGATGCGGCGGAGTTTTTTTGATATCAGAGCTCGTTTTTTCTCTGAAAGAAATCGTCTTTTTTATAGTGCTTTCGTTAAATATTTATATATTTGCAAAAATGCATATAAAGTTCTTCAATACTCCCGATGCCGTTTCTGCCGACAGGCTTGCGGCAGACATTTCGCGGCTTCCCGAATGGAGGCGCAAGCAGACGCTTGCCATTAAGCCGCATGTCGGTAGAGTGTTGAGCACCGAGGCATTCCTTTTGCTTGCCGACGCATTGCGCGAGGAATACGGCATGGAACAAGTGCCCGAATTCTCGTATAATGTGCACGGCAAACCATTCTTTCGCGACTATCCCCAAATATGTTTCAACCTAAGCCATTGCCGAACGGCTGCAATGTGTGTGGTGGCAGACAGAAACGTGGGGTGCGACATCGAAACGCTCAACCGCAAGGTTAGCGAGGGAGTGCTGGCGCGTTGTTTCAACAAGGAGGAGATTCTTTCCGTTCGTTCTTCCGAAAATCCTCAGGTGGAATTTGTCAAGCTATGGACGCAGAAAGAAGCTGTGGGCAAATGCCGCGGCGAAGGTATCACCGATTTGGCGCCTTATTCGCTGCTGCCGCAAAACCTCCGCAACTTTTCTCTGGAATGTCGCGTGGATTATTCCGCAGGATACGCCTATTCCGTATGTCAACAGATTGAAAACGCCACTTGAAGCCCGTAAAACATACAAGACCCATGAAAGCCCTGCTCATAACAATTGCTACATTGATTTTGTCCGTCGTGCCGTTGCGCGCGGCCGACATCATAACGTGTGCCGACGATGTGGGCGACGGCGAATGGGTATGCTTTCGCAAGGAATTCAATATAAGCAGCAACAAAAGCAACATAGAAAATACGCTGCGCATTGCCGCCGATTCTAAATATTGGCTTTATGTAAACGGCGAGCCAGTGGTGAGAGAAGGGCAACTGAAACGTGGCCCCAATCCCCGGGATACGTATATCGACAGCTTATCCCTGCCAAACCTCAAGCAAGGGAAAAACACCGTTGCAGTACTTGTTTGGTATTGGAACAAGGGCGGTTACAGCCATCGCAGTTCGCAATGTGCCGGGCTCTATTTCGATCTTCGCGCCGGCAAAGATACTTTGGCGAGCGACACAACTTGGAAAGCCCGTGTCCACCCTGCTTTCTACGTTCCCTCGGGCAATCGTCCCAATTCGCGGCTTCCCGAAACCAACATTGGGTATAACGCGGCCAAAGACCCCGAAAATTTCACCGATACATTATATAATGACTCCGCCTGGGCGAATGCCGTGGCTATAACCGCCGATTCGGCCGACTGGAACGCATTTGTTCCGCGCCCCATACCTTTGTTTAAGGATTATGGCGTGAAGAATTACATTTCCTCGCACCGGTATGGCAACGATGTCTATTGCTATCTGCCCTACAACGCCCAGGTTTCGCCCGTTCTGCGTGTGAAATCCCCCGGCGGCAAAGTAATAGGCATTCGCACCGACTTGTATTTCACCCAGGGCAATGACTATACGGTTCGCTACGAATATCGCACGAAAGAAGGCGAACAATATTTTGAATTCCCCGGTTGGGTTAACGGCCACAGCGTGATTTATACGATTCCCGAGGGAGTGGAGGTGATTGAACTGGCATATCGTGAGAGCGGCTACAATTGCAGTCTTGCCGGCAGCTTTGATTGTAGCGACGAGATGCTCAACAAACTTTGGCGCAAGGCACAACGCACGCTTTATATCACCATGCGCGACAATTTCATGGACTGTCCCGACCGCGAAAGGGCACAATATATCGGCGATGTTACAAATGAACTTGCCGAAGTGCCTTATGCTCTTTCGCCCGAGGCTTCTCTTTTGATCAGGAAATGCGCCCGTGAATTTGTTGACTGGCAGAAAAAGGATTCCGTGCTTTATGCGCCGGTTCCTTCCGGAAGCTGGACAAAAGAACTCCCACAGCAGAGCCTTTCCTTCTGTGGTCTCGGACTTTGGGACTATTATCTTTACTACGGCGACGCATCTACGATAAATTATGCCTATCCTGCGCTGAAAAAGTACCTGCATCTTTGGAATGTTCAGGCAGATAGTCTGGTTGATTACCGACGTGGTTCGTGGGACTGGGGAGATTGGGGAAACAATGTCGACCTTCGTTCGCTCAATCAGGCATGGTATTCGCTCACCCTCGGACGTTATTCAAAAATGGCGCGTCTTATTGGCGACAGCGCCGAATGTGTTTGGGCCGATACCGTGAGAAAAAATCTCAACGCCGCATTTTATTCGAAATATTGGAACGGAAAATCGTTCAAGACTCCCAATACGCTTTTAAAAGATGACGACCGCGCGCAGGCTATGGCGGTTCTCGCGGGAATTGCGCCGCAAATGGTTTTCCCCAAATTGCGCGAATTGTTTTCTACCACGGAGTTTGCGAGCCCGTACATGGAGCGTTTTGTTTTGGAGGCGCTTTGCGAAATGAATTACCCGCAGGACGCGCTCGACAGAATGCGCAGACGATACCGCGCAATGGCCGACAGCGTTTATACAACGCTTTGGGAACGTTTCGAACTCGCTCAAAACTCAACGTACAACCACGCCTGGAGCGGCGCGCCGCTTATCGTGCTTTCGAAACACATTGCCGGGATAACGCCGTTGCTTCCAGAATTCCGGGAGTTTCAAATCAAACCGCAATTGTGCGACCTTGAATATATCCGAACCGTTGTCCCCACGAAATACGGCAATATCTCGCTGTATGTATGCCGCAAAGACGGATTTTCAATGCGTCTTGACGTTCCCAAAGGCACAAACGCGCGATTGTTGTTGCCTTCTGTTTACACGGCATGGCATCTCAACGGCAAGGAGATGAAACCTGAACTTTCCGACGACACAACTTGTTTGGAAATCAACCTTTCAAGCGGTTATTATGTGATAGATGCGCTGAACAATGACGCAGATACGCTGAATATATTCCCACGTCTGGCCGACAATGTCAAACGTATGGAATTTTTGCGCCGTAATGTGAGCGCCGGCAACGGAGTTGGCAATGCGCCCGAGGAGAATTATTCGTATTTCAAGGCAAAGGCTGATTCCCTTGTCTCGCTTCCCACGGATTCCATCGACAATTATGCGGCTGTGTTCCGTTTGCGTGAAATGGAGATAGCCACTGAAGAAATCTGCAATTCGATTATAACGCCCGGCGCGGGAGAATGGTTCCGCGTGTCGGCATGCGGTGCGAACAAGATGCTGGAAGTTTCCGACTGTGATACGGCGCGCTTTGTTGCCAACGGCATATGGATTGCCGAAGCGGGCGATGTGGCAAAATCATTCGGCTTGTTCAATGCAGCAAGCGGCGATATTTTTTCAGAATGTTTCATGCGCGTAGTTCCCGCAGGCCACAACCGCGTAGCGCTTCAGAGCATGGACGACGGCAAATGGCTCAGATGTGAAACCGACAGCGTTCCCGAATGGACGGAGACGGATATCGACTCGATTGAAGCCGCCGAATTCGGATACACATTCGAGAGAATTGAAAAGGCAGTGGAATGTTATCGCGACACAATAGGCGCAGGCGAATGGAATGCCGTTATCCTGCCCACGCGAATCGACAGTGTGAGCACGCCGGGCGTTTCGGTCTACCGCATTTGCCGGCTTGTGAGAAATTCGTCAAACGAAGTAACGGGGATAGCGGTTTCTGAAATCGGGCTCGACACTACTTGCGTCGCTGCCGGCGTTCCTGTGATATTCCATGCCGATTCTGCGGCGGGCAAAGCCGTACCTTTTTCGTTTTATTCCCTGCCTGCCACGAATGTTTCGTATGTAAAAGCCGTATCGAACGGCTTGTATGGAGTGGTTGATACCACGAAGGTGAAACAAGACGGCACGCTGTATTTCCGCAGCGGCAAACTGGTGCGTTCCGACAGCAGCGAAGTGGTTTTGCCACGGCAATGTTATGTAGCGCCTAAGAGAATACAAACACGTGATTGGAAAGTGTCAGACATAATTCCCGTATCAATTGACGGAAATACCAATGACGTGAAATCTGTAACCTATACGAAAAACCGGGAATATGTTGACGTTTACACGCTTGACGGAATACGCGTAAAGAAACACGTAAAGCGTAGTAATATAATGCGTAAACTCAAGAAAGGCGTGTATATCATCGACGGCAAAAAGCGCATCGTAAAATAGAGGTTTGGGGGCGGAAAAACTCCAAGGCCCGGAATTTAAATTCCGCCGCATCTAATTTAAATTTGGTGGCCCGGAATTTTTACGAGATGCCTTGTTGTTTTTACGGGCACGAAATGTGCTTTCCCGAAGGGCTTGCAAAAGGCTTTTTTATCCCTTCCTGAACTTTTTCAAAAGGAAATCCACGCTTTCGCGAAATATCTCGGCGTGGGCAAAATGCATTATGCCGCAATAACAAACTGCTGCCGTGGCAAATTTCACGATGAGTTTCAAAACCATGCCGCCTGCAAGAGATGCCACGCCCCACGCCGCAACCATTGCAACGGCTGCCGCAAACGCAAAAGGCGCTATGTCGCGTATGGTTTCGGTGAACCTTAGATTTATTTCCTTGTGCACCATGCTGTGCCACACTGCAAGCCACACAATTTGCAGCGCGGCAATGAAATAAAGCAATGTCTGCACTCCGCAACCGTGGAAATAAAGCGCGAGAATTATTATCAACTGCATTATCATCATTGAAGCCGTGCCGATGAAGAATGCCGAAGAACGTCCGCGCGATATCAAAAGATTGGAATATAGTTGTGAAATGGGAATGAACGCACCTGCCACGCACAATGTCTGCAAATAAGGCACACAAGATGCCCATTGCGTTTTAAGGGCAAGCGGTACAAACTCGGGGGCAATGGTTGTTAGCCCAAACATGGCGGGAAACGAGAGAAAAGCGGTGAAGCGCACCATTTTCCGGAACACCTGTTTTTGACGCGATTCCTCACCCGCTTTTGCCAATACCGGTTGGGCTACCGACGAAAGGGTAGTGGTGATGAGCGAATAGCCCATGGTGTTCCATTTGTTTGCCTGCGAATACAGCCCAACCTCGTGGCGCGGAAAATAATGTCCCAACTGAGCTTGCAGAAATTGGTTGTTGAGCGTGGTGAGAACGTTTGTGGCAAGAATCTTACTGCTGAAACCGAACATTTCGCGTATTGGGGCCATACTAAACTGCATCTTGGGACGCCAAGGTGAGAGAGTCCAATACATTACGACCATCATGAATTTATAAGTAAGGTCTTGCGCCACAAGTCCCCAGTATGCAAATCCGCGGAGAACGAGAGTGATTCCCACGATGCCGCCCGCGCACACCGCAACAAAGGCCGCCATCATTTTTTGCTTCACCATAAGGTTGCGGAAAAGGTATGCCGACTGCGCTATGCCGAAGCTTGAAATCACAAACCCCAGGAACGAAACGCGCGCAAGCCTTGTGAGTTCGGGAGTATGGTTGAAAGCGGAAATCATAGGCGCAGCAAACCATAATATAATGTATAGCGCGATGCTTACAAGCAACGAAAACCACATCACGGCGTTGTAGTCGCGGTCGCTGACGGTTTTCTTTATCGCGATAGCCGACGTAAATCCGCTTTCTTCAAGGTTTGCCGCCAGCAGAGAGAACACCGTGAGCATGGCAACCATACCATAATCGGCGGGGAGCAGATGCCGCGCAAGTACAATGCCTATGATTAGCGCCAAAGCCTGTTGCACGCCGCCCGAGATGCCGCCCCAAAACAATCCCTTCGCAGTTTTTTCTTTTAATGATGAGTTTGCCATGATTTTGCAAAATTATAATTTTTCGGGGCTACCACATGCCGCCGCGCATATAAATAATGCGCAAATCGTCTGCCTGTACCAATAAATCCTTAATTTTGCGCACGGTTATGCAAGTCTGCTTAAAAAAGATATATAGCGCATTTCGTTTTCTTGCCACCCCGTTGCGCAAGGAATGGGTGCTATTTGTTTTCATGTACGTGGTATTTGTTGTGGCGCGTTTGCTTGAAAAGCCCACTTCCCACACACCTTCCTACGTTTTCTACCTTGAAAATTTCGCCGACCTGTATTTGCTTTGCGCCGCGCTGTGTCTGATTCCGCGCAAGATACGCCGGTGGGTGCGCGCCGTGGTATATGTGGTGGCTTATGCGGCAGCTTTTTCGGAATGCTTCATACACGAGCGTTTCCATCTGCTTTTCGGGCCGATTACTATCCAACTTGTGAGCGAAACCACGCCCGGCGAAACTTCCGAGTTCTTTGCTTCGTATCTCAAAGGCTGGGCGTTGGGCAAAATGTGCCTGATATATATTCCGCTTGTTGCGCTCAATGTTTTGGCAGAATTGTACGGCCGAAAAATAGCACGGCATATTGCAAAAACGATGTCAGGTATTATTCAAACAATGTCAGACATTATTAAAATAATATCAGACATTGTTTTTCCGATATTTGTAGTAGTTTGCATGGCATGCTCTGCGGGCGAAAAAAAACAGATGCTCGCATTCTTTATGAGCCATGATACAGACGAGGCGGAGCATGCCGACAACCACGCGTTCCATACTCCTTTTTACAGAATAGTATTCTCTACAAAATTCCTCAGCATAAGTTCGGACGAGCTCGGACGCATGCGCGAAAACATGAGGAACATTCGCATCGATTCCTGTTCTCATCGGGTTAAGAACATAGTGCTTTACATCGGCGAGAGTTATAATAAACACCATTCCCAACTTTATGGCTACGGCCTCGAAACTACGCCCCACCAGATGGCTATGGCAGAAGACGGCAGCCTGATTGTTTTCAACGACGCGGTAACTCCGTGGAATGTTACGAGCAATGTTTTCAAGGACGTGCTTTCCACTCATTCCTGCGACCAAGAAGGTTCGTGGGTTGACGGAGTTCTTGTGCCCGGGGTGCTTAAAAAAGCCGGCTACAAGGTAGCTTTTATCACCAGCCAGTATTATAAAAGCCCCAATCAGGGAGTTGTGGATTTCAACGGCAGTTTCTTTTTGAACGACAAGGAGATTGAGCGCCGCTGCTTCGACTATCGCAACAAATTCCGCAAAGCTTATGACGCTACCCTCGTGCGCGAAATCGACAAGTTCAAATTTGGTGAAAACAACTTCGTGATATTTCACGGCATGGGGCAACATCAGGAATACAACAAGCGCTTTGGGGCAAACGGGGTGCACTTCACTGTAGGCGACTACGCATCTCGGCGCGATCTTTCGCTTGCCGAGAAACAAATTGTGGCTGACTATGACAACGCCACGCGATATAATGACAACGTGGTGCGGCTGCTTTGCGATCGGTTCAGACATGAGGACGCCGTGGTGGTTTATCTTCCCGACCATGGCGAAGAAGTTTACGACCGCATCCATTCCTGCGGGCGCGACCACAATGCGAAAATTTCTGCCGACATAGCTTATTCGGAATTCGAAGTACCTTTTGAAATCTGGTTCTCACCTAAGGCGCGCAAGAAGCACCCGGAGCTTTACGAAGCCGCACGGAATGCTGCCGACAAGCCGTTCTCGACCGACGATTTGCCTCATCTGCTTATGGGCATCGCAGGAATTTCGTCGCCTCTGTATGATGCGCGGCGCGATTTGCTTAATGCGGCATTCGACACCTCACGCAAACGCATTTTGAAGCGCACGGTGGATTACGATTCTCTGATGTGTGGCGAACGAAATAAGGGGAAAAAATGACAACAACGATTTCGCGGCGCGACACAGCGTTTCTAAAAGGTTTGGCAATAGTTGCTATCGTAATGCATAACTTTTGCCATTGGATTCCGGGCAGTGTGGTGGAAAACGAATACAACTTCAGCTTGCAGAACACGGTTGATTTGCTCGATGTGTTGCAGAACGGTTGCCCCCACGTGGTTCTCAATCTTTTTTCCTACTTTGGCTGTTACGGTGTGCCCGTTTTCCTTTTTATCAGTGGCTATGGAGTGGTGAAGAAATACGAGGCCGAAAAAACCATGCCCGTTGAAATTCCGTCGGTATGGCGTTTTGCGCGATATAATGCCCTTAAACTTTGGCGGCTGATGCTTGTGGGCGTGCTTATGCTCTATCTCTACGAAACGATATTCACTACTGGCTGGCGCCACGGCTATATGAACATTGTGTGGTTGTTTACATTTTTGTCTAACTTCTTTCCGCAAATTTCTACAGGCGTTCTCCCCAAGCAGGACTTGCTTCTCGGGCCGTGGTGGTACTTTTCGCTCACGATGCAGATGTATATGCTTTACCGCCTGTGGTATTACGGGCGTGGGAAAGCGGCTCTAATTTCTGCGGCATTGGTTTGCGTGGTGTTGCAGGTGCTTTCGGTTACGATATTCTCCGATTCAGCCCAAACCATGCTCCACTATATGCGCTACACATTGCTTGCGTGTTTGTTGCCGTTTGGTTTCGGCGTGTGGACAGCGCGCTACGGATTTCGTAGCCGGGCATACATATATATAATATGTGTTGCGGTTTTTGCGGCATCGCTTTTCAATGTGTTTGCATGGATTGTTGCGCCGCTTGCATTGGCCGTTCTCGCCTTGCCGCTTGTTAAAATCGATGCGGCGTGGCTTCGCAAACCCCTGGAATGGCTTGGCGGAATATCGGCGGCGCTTTTCGTGGTCCACCCCGTGGTACGCTGTTTCTTCAATCCGCGCATGGGGGGAGACGTATATCCGATGCTGGCCGAATATGTTGCGACAAGCGTTGCGCTGGCATGGTTGCTGACAAAATTGATGAGTTTCATTCCTAAACCAAAACTATGATTACACGTAGAGAAGCCGATGAACTGGCTGCGAGATACCGCGAGGTGAACGAGGGATACGGCAAGATTCTGGTGTTTCGCGCCGGAATCGATGCGGGGTTCTTTGCCGAATACAAATATCTGGTTCATGCCGTGATTTTTTGCCTGGAACACAAAATTCAGATGCGGCTTTACAGCGCCGGGGCCAATTTTGGTTGGAACAAAGGCTGGACTGATTATTTCTTGCCCTTTTGCAAGGAGGTTGGCGAGGCTTTTCATTCGCGCTACAATGTACATTCGTTGCAGGGCTTCGGCGAATTGCGCAGACTTAACCCCAATGTGTCGCCGGCAAACTTGATGAAATGGAAATTCAAGACGATGTTTTACAATCGCTTGTGCCGCCTTGAGAGTTTCAGGGCCTATGGCGTTGGAGCGTTGTCCACTTCCGACATTCCGCCCCACAAGGTGCGCGAGCGGATATCGCTTCCGCAACTTGGCATAGAGGGAAACTATATCGAGGTGTTTCAAAAAATAGCGGCGATGTTGTGGCGATTTAATCCGCAAACCGAGGACGCCGTGGCGAAATGGGTTGAAAAACTTGCGCTCCCCCCACATTATGCAGCCACACAGATACGCGGCGGCGACAAGATTACTGAAGTGAAACTCTATGAGCCTTCGCTTTTCGTGGAGGCTTTGGAAAAGCATACCGCCCTGCGCGATGTTTTGCTCCTCACCGACGATTATGCGATTCTTGAAGCAGTGCGTCGCGATTTTCCCCAATTCCGTTGGCATTCGCTCTGCTCTCCCGACGAAAAGGGCTATTACAACAATTCGTTCACCCATACCGCAGCCTCCGCCAAGCGCGAACAGATGCACAGGTTCCTTGCCCAAATCGATGCCATGGCGCGGGCGGATTTCTTTGCGGGAAGCATTGCCGTAGGCCCGAGCTTGTTTTTGCTCGAGATGCTCTATCCCCAAGGTTTGCCGGTGGATTGCCGAAACGAAGATCTTGCAATGGCGGCGCAGCTCAGTATCCCCGACCGCGACCAATTGGCAAGAACTTTCCTGAAAGGCATTTGAACATACTGTTTGGGGTTTGTGGAAAGACCCAAAACCATATCGATTTTACAACAAGGCATCTCGTAAAAACTCCGGGCCACCAAATTTAAATTAGATGCGTCGGAATTTAAATTAGATGCCTTGGAATTTTAGCTATATCCATTGCCGTGAAAATCAGACGGGAAGCCGAAGCAAAAAACAAGCCTTTCAAGCAACGTTGCAACCCACATGCGGCAAAGATTGCCAAAGAGTTTTTCCAAAACAGCCCTGCGTTTTGAAAAAATTAGCATTACAAGCGTGAGAATTGCCAAAGAAAATTGAGTTTTGATATACGCGATTGCTATTTTTGTGTATATTTGCAGACCTAAGAAGCAAGTTTACTAACTCGACTCAATTATATTTTTTAAACAATAAACAAAGTAATCATGAAGAAAGGACTACGCTTTTCTATACTCGTGTCCGCAATGTCGTGCCTCACGCTTTGGAGCGCCAAGGCCATAGATATTGTTGACGGAGTATACCAAATCACTAACGCAAGTGATTTTGCAGAGTACGGAAAATTGGTTGCTGCCGGAAACGACACCATTAAAGGTGCACTTACCGGGGACATCGATTTTCAAGATGTGGCTTGGGAGCCCATCGGTACTGAGTTGGTTCCGTTTAAAGGAACTTTCAACGGTAATGGACACAGGATTAAAAATCTTGTAATCAACACTACCGAAACCTATCAGGGTTTGTTTGGCCATATTGGCGACGGATCCGTGATCAAGAACGTTATCATCGACAGTTCGTGCTCCATCACCGGCGGCTCCTACACTGCTGGTATTGCCGGCGGCTCAATTGGTTCGGGTACTGCCTATTTCACTAATGTCGGTAACGAAGCAAATATTACCGGCGGAGGCAACACAGCCGGAATTATCGGCGTGAGCATGGGAACTGCCTGCACTTTCATCATAACGAATGCCTATAACACGGGTAACATTAAGGGTACAACCGAATCTGCAGCCGTAACAGGTTGGGCAGGACCGAACTCAAAAGTTACCAACTTCTACAACACAGGTACTGTAGAGGGTGCCGACGGTTCAAACAAGTTGTTCCGTAACAATCCAACCAAGAAAAACGTGTTTGATATCGAAGGTATTCAAGGAGATTCCATTAGCGAAGAAATGATAGCCAATGGTAATCTTACATTCCTCCTTAACGATAAAAGCTTCGACAATGTGTTTTGGTATCAGAACATTGACAGTGGCACTCCCGACGAACGCCCTGTGTTCGACAGCACTCACAACGTGGTTTATATAGTAGGAAATTTGCATTGCGACGGCACACTTTATGACGATGCCAGCTATTCATTTTCCAATACCAATCAGACAACTCAGGACTCGCACGACTTTTTGGACGGCGTTTGTTCCTATTGTAGCACTGTAGTTCCTGACTATGTTCCTAAGAACGACAGCGTTTATGAAATCAGCGATGCAAAACAACTCAACTGGTTTGCTGCTTACGTGAACAGCCTGGACGGCACTAAGAAAATATATGCTCGTCTTATGAACGACATTGATTTCACCGAATACACCCAGGTAGGCGTAATTATCGGTCTGGGCGGACACGATTTCAATGGCTGGTTCGATGGCCAAGGACATAAGGTAACTATCAGCTATGACACCGATGCATCATACACATCTTTGTTCCGTTTCTCCAAAGGTGCAATCCGCAACCTTGTTACAGAGGGTGATGTTGTAACTACAGATAACTTCTGTTCAGGTATCGTGGGTAAACTTGTGGGCGCAAGCTCAAGTCTTGAAAACTGCGTCAGCACCGTTGTGGTTACTTCGGAGAAAGAAGGCGACACCAGCTTTGGCGGTCTCGTTGGCATCTCAGATGCAGGCGCTATTCGCAACTGCGCTTTCTTCGGCGAGATAAACGATGCAACTTCTATCGGTAACGGTGCTCTCGTTGGCTGGTGTTCAAATAGCGTGCCCGTAGAAAATTGCTACGTCAACGCAAACTTCAATGTCCAGGACGGCGACAACAGCATCATTGGCCGTGGTTCGCTAAACATTTCCAATTGCTATTACCTCGACAACGCCAATCTTAACGTTCCCACGGGAGCAAAACAAACTACCGAAGAACAAATTGGCAGCGGCGAACTTACTTATCTTCTCAACAACATGCGCAGCGATACCGTTGCCTGGTATCAGAATCTCGACAACGGAAGCGAAGTTGACGAACACCCCGTGCCGTTCAGCACTCACGGCGTGATTTATGCCGTAGGTACGTTGCATTGCGACGGAAGTCCGTACGACGATGTAAGTTATTCCAACACAAACAAATCAGTTACGGAGCCGCACGACTATCAAGCGGGAGTTTGCTCCTATTGCAGCACCGTGAAAGAAGATTATCTGACCCCGGTTGACGGATATTACGAGATTTCTACACCAGAACAGCTCAATTGGTTCGCACTTTACGTTAACCAAATAAAAGGAAAGGTCAACGCAAAACTTATGAACGATATCGACTTCACCAAACAAAGTGCAGACTCTGTAATGATTGGTGCAGGTGGAAAATCTAACGTGTTCAAAGGTATCTTCGACGGCCAAAACCATACTGTAACCGTTGCTTACGACCGTAAAGACACTCTTGGTCGTGCAGGACTCATTTCATACGCTGACAGCGCGGTTATCAAGAACCTTAAAGTTGCCGGAACGGTTTCTTCAGGCTATATGCTTGGTGGTATAGTTGTTACAGCCCGTAACAATACCTTGGTAGAAAACTGCTTAAGCACTGTAACCCTTACAAGTTTCCGTGATGGTGATGCAACAATAGGCGGAATTTCTGCAAATGCTGAAGGACACGACTCTTATCGCAACTGCGGATTTACCGGAAGCATCATCTCAGAAAAAGGAACAGGTAACGGCGGTCTTATTGGCTATGCAAACGGCGGTGCGTCGGTTGTGCTCGAAAATTGCTACGTTGCCGGCGAAACGTTTGTCGTTCCCGAAGACAACAACAGCGCTATACTTTGCCGCAACAATCCTTCTATCATAAATTGCTACTATGTAGATCCCGGAACGCTCGTTCTTGATACACGTGCAACCGAAGTAGCAAACGATCAAGTTGCCAGCGGCGAACTTTGCTTCTTGCTCAATGCAAAAGTAAACGGCGGACAACCTTGGACTCAGGCTATCGGAGAAGACAACTATCCTACTCCTTTCGGCGGTAACAATGTAGTTTACGCAAGTGGCTCACTGAATTGCGACGGCACTCCTCTTGATCTTTCCTTCTCCAATACAGAAGGCGAACTTGAAAAGCCAAATCACGATTACGACGCAGACGGAATTTGCGGAACCTGCGGCGGTCGTAGCATCTCCACAGGCGCTCAACTCTTGGCCCTTTCAAGCGATATCAACAGCGGTTTCGCAAACAACGACATCAGT
Organism: Christensenellaceae bacterium Phil1; assembly: GCA_963626585.1. GTDB lineage: Bacteria > Bacteroidota > Bacteroidia > Bacteroidales > Bacteroidaceae > UBA6398. The sequence continues at coordinate 30,872 of CAVFYC010000021.1, forward strand.
GTTGTTCTTGCCAATGACATAGATATGACAGGCATTGACGATTATGTTGGAATCGGTACCGAAGCTCTTCCGTTCATCGGCAAATTTGATGGCCAGAACCACGTTATCAAAAATCTCTTCATCAATACAACGGAGCCCCACCAAGGTTTGTTTGGCCGTGTAGGTGCCGGTGCAGAGATTAAGAATGTAACAATGGATGCTTCTTGCTCAATTGTAGTAAAAGGCGCAGGCTATGCAGGCGGAATTATAGGTTGTGTAACAGGTACAGGTCTCATCGTGCTTGAGAATTGCGGCAATGAAGCTTGCGTAACAGTTGAAGGCCCCAACGCTGGCGGTATTATAGGCGTTAGCTACAGCGAAACCGCACTCGTTAGAATGAAGAACTGCTACAACACAGGTACTATCAGCGGAAAGATAGAAAGCGCAGGTATCAGCGGCTGGCTCAGCAACTGTTCTGAGCTCACCAACTGTTACAACATCGGCCTTGTAAGAGGTGTTGACGGCGTTAGGACATTCGCACGCTTCGCTTATGAACCAATCTTTACCAACTGCTACGAGACAATAGGCAGCCAGGTTAAGAAAGTAAACCTCGATTTTGTACAGTATGGCGGTCTCTGCTATGCACTCAACGACAGCGTTGACGGCGGCGAGAACTTCTATCAGACTCTCGGCACCGACCTTCACCCCGTATTGCTCAAAACTCATGCAAAAGTGTATGAAGTTAACGGCAAATACGTAAACGATGTAGTAGGCATCAAAGATATTATTGACAACAAGAAGACCAATGGCGCGGTTCGCGTTTACTCTGTTGACGGTATGCGTCTCCAGGGCTTGCAGAAAGGTATAAATATCGTTCGCAAGGCAGACGGAACCACCGAAAAGGTACTTGTAAAGTAATATTACACTAACTCTCTGAAAGCCGTGCCGCATACCCTGCGACGCGGCTTTCTTTTTATCTCCACACTCCCGAAACCTAATTTTTCAATCCGAATTAAATCATCTGAATACCAATAAGAAAAATCCAATTCGATATCTCCAAAAAACGACATCGGTTATAGCGAAAACGATAACCGATATTATTCAAACAATGTCTGACATCGTTTGAATAATGTCAGACATCAGAAAAACGATATGCCGAACGCTTTTTGGCATACCTTATATATATGGTCTCACTAACCACGTC
>CAVFYC010000022.1:0-30817 GCA_963626585.1 Christensenellaceae bacterium Phil1
AACCGCTTTTCCCAACCAAACACAGCAAAAACACTATTCCCCACACAACGCAAAAAATTCCCTCCCATACCACAAAAAACAATGTCAGATATTATTTAAACGAAGTCTGACATTATTCAAACAATGTCTGACTTCGTTTTTACGATATCCCATGCCCTTTTTACGAGGTGCCTTGCGCCGTTTTACGAGATGCGGCGGAATTTAAATTTCATGGCCCGGAATTTAAATTAGATGCGGCGAAGTTTTTGCGAGATGCCGTGTAGTTTTTTGTGGCATAAGAAAGGAATTTTCGGTATGCCATATCGGGGAAAACATGTGCCTTGGAAAGTTCCTCTTATATATATTGTATACCTCCCTGGGTGTAGACTGCTAAAATGCCGGCTGTAGCCTTGTGTTTGACTGCATGTCAGAAAGAATTTGTAATTTTGCAAGGTAATTACATTAAAGCGCAAAGATGAACGTATTAGATTTGAGTGAACAGGAAATCAACCGCCGGGCGAGCCTTGACGAGTTGAGAAAAATGGGCATCAACCCTTATCCTGCTGAAGAATATCCCACGAATGCATTCTCTACCGATATAAAGGAAAATTTCGACGACAACGCGGAAAAACAAACGGTTTGCATTGCCGGCAGAATGATGAGCCGTCGCATTATGGGCAAGGCCAGTTTTATTGAAATCCAAGATTCCAAGGGCAGAATACAGGTTTATATAACCCGCGACGGCATTTGTCCTGACGAGAACAAGGATTTGTACAACGTTGTGTTCAAGCGTCTGCTCGATTTCGGCGATTTCGTTGGAGTGAAGGGCTACGTGTTCCGCACCCAGACGGGAGAAATTTCCGTGCATGCCGAGGAGTTGAAACTTTTGTCGAAGAGCCTTAAACCGCTGCCTGTGGTAAAGGAGAAAGACGGCAAGACTTACGACAGTTTTGAAGATCCGGAATTGCGTTACCGCCAGCGATACGTAGACCTTATAGTGAACAAAGGCGTAAAAGAGACCTTTGAACAAAGGGCAACGGTGATCAATACGATTCGCGAGCAACTCAATGCCATCGGTGCCACAGAAGTGGAGACGCCCACGCTTCAGTCGATTCCAGGCGGAGCAAGTGCGCGCCCGTTCATCACTCATTATAATGCGCTCAACATAGATATGTATATGCGCATCGCCACCGAGCTTTACCTCAAGCGTTTGATTGTTGGCGGTTTCGAGGGTGTTTACGAAATTGGCAAGAATTTCCGCAACGAGGGCATGGACCGTAACCACAATCCCGAGTTTACTTGTCTCGAGTTCTATATTGCTTACAAAGACTACAATTGGATGATGTCGTTCACCGAACAACTTCTCGAAAAAGTCTGCATAGCTGTAAACGGCAAGCCCGAGCGCGAAATCGACGGCAATATGGTGAGTTTCAAAGCCCCCTACCGCCGTTTGCCTATACTCGAGGCTATCAAAGAGAAAACGGGCTACGATCTCGAAGGTAAGACCGAAGACGAAATACGTGCCGTGTGCAAGGAACTGAAACTGGAACAGGTGGACGAAACTTACGGCAAGGGCAAAATGATCGACGAAATTTTCGGCGAATTCTGCGAGGGCACTTACATTCAACCGACATTTATCATCGACTATCCCGTGGAGATGTCGCCACTTACCAAGATGCACCGCTCAAAAGCCGGACTTACCGAACGCTTTGAGTTGATGGTAAACGGAAAAGAGCTTGCCAACGCTTATTCTGAGCTTAACGACCCGATAGACCAGGAAGAACGTTTCAAAGATCAGATGAGCCTCGCCGACAAAGGCGACGACGAAGCAATGATAATCGACCAGGATTTCCTGCGTGCGCTGCAATACGGAATGCCTCCCACAAGCGGCATCGGAATAGGCATCGACCGTCTAACAATGCTCATGACCGGTAAAACTACAATCCAGGAAGTTTTGCTGTTCCCGCAGATGCGTCCCGAGGCAAAGCCACAACGCGATTCCGCCGACAAATATACTGCTCTCGGAGTGGCTGAAGAACTTGTGCCCGTGCTTCAAAAAGCCGGCTACAACATGGCTGCGGATTTGAAAGACGCAAATCCGCAAAAAATCCAGATGCAAATTGGCGAAGTGGTCAAGAAGTATAAACTCGACATCAAGAAGCCTTCGGTTGACGAGGTTTCTGAATGGCTCGCAAAGCTTTAACCACTGAACAACAAACAAGCAAATCCTGAAAATGTCGGACTGCGGAAGGATAGGATTAATCGGTAGCGGGAGTTGGGCCACTGCTATTGCCAAAATAATAATGGAAAATAGCGGCGCGCTTAATTGGTTTCTACGTTCAAAGGACGCCATCAACGAATTCAGGCGCCTGGGACATAATCCCACCTATCTCACCATGGCCAAGTTTGACGTAGACAGCATAAACTTCAGCAACGACATAAATGAAGTGGTTGCAAAAAGCGACACGGTGATTTTCGTTACGCCGTCGCCCTATCTGAAAAACAATCTGAAGAAGCTGAAAGTTTCGCTGACCGACAAACTTGTGGTAACAGCCATTAAAGGAATTGTTCCCGACGAGGATTTGGTGGTTACAGAGTATTTTAGGCAGATTTACAACGTACCCGATAACCAATTGGCGGTAATCAGCGGTCCCAGCCACGCAGAAGAAGTGGCGCTCGGGCGGCTTACTTACCTCACCATCGGCTGCATTGACAAAAAGATGGGCAAGGCGCTCGCAGAGTTCTTTTCAAGTTCCTACATCAAGACATCTGTCAACAGCGATGTGGTAGGAATTGAATACGCCACGGTGCTTAAAAACGTCTACGCCATAGCTGCGGGAATCTGCAAGGGACTTGGCTACGGCGACAACTTTCAGGCGGTGCTCATTTCCAATGCAATAAAAGAAATGAACAGATTTCTGAAAGCCGTCTACCCTATTGGTCGCGACATCGACGCAACTGCTTATCTCGGCGACCTTTTGGTTACGGGCTATTCCAATTTCAGCAGAAACCGCGAGTTCGGAACGATGATCGGCAAGGGATATAGTGTGAAAAGCGCGCAGATTGAAATGGAAATGGTGGCCGAAGGTTACTACGGCACCAAATGTCTTTACATCATAAACAGACAATTTGGCGTCAACATGCCTATTCTTTATGCCGTTTACGACATCTTGTACAACCACATATCGCCCGCGCTCGAAATCAGTCTGCTTACCGACTCTTTAAGATAAAACGAACAACTAAATATTTCAACTATAATGAAGACAATTAGCTTAGATTTTTCAAAGGCAAAGCAATTCGTCAGCGAATCAACCTTTGCCGCAATGCAAAGTAAGTCTCTCGAAGCGCAGAAGGCGCTTGAAGCAGGAACATGTCCGGGTAATGACTTTCTCGGCTGGCTTCATCTTCCTTCTTCAATAAGTGCAGCCGATCTTAAAGCGATTAAAGATTGCGCTGCTGTGCTTCGCCAAGAATGCGACACCGTTGTCGTAGCAGGCATAGGCGGCAGTTATCTTGGTGCAAGGGCTGTGATTGAAGCGCTGTCAAATACCCTCGGCTGGCTCATCAATGACAAAAAGAATCCAACCATTCTTTTTGCAGGCAACAGCATCAGCGAAGACTATTTGTTTGAGCTCACAGAATATTTGAAGGACAAGAAATTCGGCGTAATCAATATCTCGAAATCGGGAACCACTACCGAAACCGCTTTGACCTTCCGTTTGCTCAAAAAGCAGTGTGAAGATCAAATGGGAAAGGAAACCGCGAAGAAAGTAATCGTTGCCATCACCGACGCACGCAAGGGCGCAGCCCGCGTAACGGCCGACAAAGAGGGCTACACCTCATTTGTAATTCCCGACAACGTAGGCGGTCGTTTCTCTGTGCTCACTCCGGTGGGACTCCTCCCCATTGCATGCGCAGGATTCGACATCGACGAACTCGTAGCCGGCGCGTGCGACATTGAAAAAGCATCTGCAGCCGACGTACCTTTCGAGGAAAACATCTGCCTTCAGTATGCAGCAATACGAAATGCGCTCTACAACGAAGGAAAAAAGATTGAAATTCTCGCTGACTTCCAACCCAAACTCCATTATATCGCAGAATGGTGGAAACAGCTCTACGGAGAGAGCGAAGGCAAGGACAACAAGGGCATCTTCCCCGCATCTGTAGATTTCACAACCGACCTTCATTCAATGGGACAATGGATTCAGGAAGGCGAACGTACGATTTTCGAAACCGTATTGAGCGTTGAAGAAGTAAACCATAAGGTTCTTTTCCCTCACGATGACGAGAATCTCGACGGGCTGAACTTCCTTGAAGGCCGCAGAGTGGACGAAGTGAACAAGAATGCAGAACTCGGCACACGCCTTGCCCATGTTGACGGCGGCGTACCCAATATCCGCGTGATTATCCCCACTCTTTCCGAGCGTTATATCGGTCAGCTTATTTATTTCTTCGAGCGTGCTTGCGGCGTGAGCGGAAACATTCTCGACGTAAACGCATTCAACCAACCGGGTGTTGAGGCTTACAAGAAAAACATGTTTGCTCTGCTCAACAAACCGGGCTACGAAAAAGAAAGCGAAGCTATCCGTGCACGTCTTGACAAAGAATAATATGTACGAATCGCAAATAAACGAATATCTCAGCAACCACGGCTTTAAGGCACTCGACCTTAAAGCCGTGCTGTTTGATATGGACGGAGTTTTGTTTGACTCCATGCCGCGCCATGCCAAAGCCTGGGCAAAGGTGTGCCGGGAATTTGGGCTCGACATCTCGGAAGAGGAAGTTTACTACCACGAGGGGCGAACCGGCGATGACACAATAGACATTTTTGCACGCAAATATTGGGGACATCCAGCCACGGCTGAAGAAAAGCTGAAGATTTACGAGGAAAAATGCCGCATGTTCAACTCCTATCCCGAGGAATCGCAACAAATGCCAGGGGCAAAGGAACTGCTCACTAAGGTGCGCGACGAAGGACACAAGATTATCGTGGTAACAGGAAGCGGACAAGAATCACTGCTATCGCGTTTGGAACATGGCTATCACGGGTTTTTCACGCGCGAACTCGTTGTTTCGAGCCACGACACAAAGCGAGGGAAACCTGCACCCGACCCCTATTTAATGGGATTGGAAAAAGGCGGCATCAAACCCAACGAAGCAATCGTGGTAGAGAATGCGCCGCTCGGAGTGAAGGCGGCCGTGAGCGCAGGAATATTTACAATAGCCGTAAACACCGGCCCGCTAAATCCGCAAGTGCTCAGCGATGCAGGCGCAAACATTGTATTCCCGTCGATGTCGGCCCTTGCCGAAAAATGGCCGCTTTTTTAGCACAAACATAATCTTCTGATTATTACGATATAAGAGATAATCTTTTTAAAGAAGATTTCCGGCAAAAACTCCGACGCATCTAATTTAAATTAGATGCGTCGGAATTTAAATTATGTCTGACATCGTTTTTACGAGATGCCTTGTATTTTTTACGGCATCAAATCACACACTTTTCCCTACCTTTATATGAGCATTGGAGTCTGCGACAATTTTGCCAAAATACAAATGGCAAAAACAATTTGCAGCAAAATAATCACCGGCACGCCGATATAGAATTTCTTGTGCTTGGTTTTGTGGTGAAACACCCTCATTGCAATCAACGCACCCACACTGCCGCCAATTGCAGCAAGCACCAAAAGCGTTTTTTCGGCAATGCGCCATTTATTATGTTTGGCCTTGCGTTTGTCTACTCCGAATGCGATAAACGTAACTACGTTTACAACAAGGAGATAAGCCCATATCACATTATGCATATCTGATGTCTATTTTCTGTTACTGGCGAAAATTCCCGTTATCATTCAAAGTTACAACAAAAATTCAAATCTCACAAAATCCACATCGTGTGGCCAAAGAAAAAGCCCTGCAATCTTTTCGGTTGCAGGGCTTGAAATTCTGTTATCCTAAGATTAGTTGTTCTCGGGACGAAGTTTGCGAACGGTTTCGCCGGTACGCCACATTTCGCTGTCGTGGATAGCAGCGAGTTCTGCGTTGAGCTTCTCACGATAGTCGGGTTTCGAGTTGCTGTCGATAGAGATCTGAGCCTCGTTACCGGTTGCCACACTCTCGTAAAGCTGTTCCATTACAGGCTTGATAGCATCGTGGAACGGGCCCATCCAATCAAGAGCACCACGCTGAGCGGTGGTGGAGCAATTTGCATACATCCAGTCCATACCATTCTTGCCTACCATCGGGAGGAGACTCTGTGTAAATTCTTCAACAGTCTCGTTGAATGCCTCCGAGGGAGTATGTCCGTGTGCGCGGAGAGTTTCATATTGTGCGAGGAACATACCCTGCACTGCGCCCATCAAAGCACCGCGTTCACCAGTAAGGTCGCTGTAGGTTTCGCGAGTGAATGTAGTCTTGAACATATAGCCAGAACCAACACCGATACCCATTGCCATTGTGCGCTCCTCTGCTTTGCCAGTTGCGTCTTGGAACACAGCATAAGAACTGTTGATTCCACGACCTTCAAGGAACAATGAACGAAGAGATGTACCTGAACCCTTGGGCGCAACCATTATTACGTCAACGTCTGAAGGGGGAACAACATTTGTGCGCTCCTTGTATGTGATAGCGAAACCATGTGAAAAATACAATGCCTTGCCTTTGGTTACATACTTCTTGATGCTCGGCCAAAGTTCAATCTGTGCTGCATCGCTCAAAAGCATGCAAATGATTGTACCCTTCTCTGCAGCTTCTTCCACAGAGAACAATGTTTCGCCGGGAACCCAGCCGTCGGCTACACATTTATCATAAGTTTTGCTCTTGCGCTGACCAACGATTACGTTGAAACCATTGTCGCGGAGGTTCAAAGCCTGACCGGGACCCTGGATACCATAACCGAGAACCGCGATAGTTTCATCTTTCAGAACTTCACGGGCTTTGCTCAAAGGAAATTCTTCACGCGTTGCAACTTCTTCAACAACGCCGCCAAAATTAATCTTTGCCATTTTGTTTTTTAATTTGCGTCCCCTCGGGTTTCAAGCACCGGGGAACATGTTATACATGTTTAATATTTTGTCTGTTTGATTATTTGAATGTAACTCGGCATGAGCACGCTTTTTTATAAGCAGCCACACCCGCTTCGTCTGATATTATTTGCACATCAACGTCATACACGTTTTCAGAAATGCCTTGCCGGAAAAACGCCAAGCGGTCGCCATAATGCGCCTCGCCATGATAAGCGATCTCCACTCCCGCAATGCTTCTTTCAGAAAGTTCCTCTATCGAAAACAAATCGAGTATGTGCTCAATATAACGTATGCTGTTCACATGCTGATTGATATCAATGTCATTATAATAGGCAGTAACCACACGCTCCGGCTCGCAAGACTTAACTCTAATGCGCGAAAACGGTGCTACATCACACTTCTTTTCTGCATCAACCCATTCCGAAAAACCTCCACCCGGAAGATTTTCAAGATTAACAGGCATACGCGTTTCGGTATTTATCAAAGCCCACGTAGTATAGGCATATCCCAACACCGAGCTATCAGGACGTGTGATTGCGAAGCACCGGTCGGTAAACGTTCTATATATACTGCGTATCCAAGTCTCTATATAATATTGCTCGTTTACCTTGGGCATCTCCTGCATTTCGACATTCATTCTCGAAAGTACCCACGCCAAATTCTGCGGAAGGAGCTGTTTCATGCCGAAACCATGGCTGTCGGCATGCTTTCCCGCCGCAGCCAGAATTCTATTGCCAAGTTCGTGCCATGCAAGTTTCCCTGTGAAATCTTCCATGAAAGGTTCCACAACATAACCGAATTTACTCGATTTTTCCTGCATGCTCATCTTTCAATACTCCCTTTCTTACAAATCAACACGGGTGCGGTTGCGATGCAACAAGTATTCCGTTACGAATTCGCGGCGGCTTTTTGTTACGGCAATAGACCCAGAATGTACGAACTGCAATATGCAATCCAACACCTTCAAGTGTTTGTAAAGACTATTGATTTCCTCGGTAAGTCCCTCCATTGTTACGATAGAATAAGTGGGATTTACCTCTACGAACTTTGCTCCAAACGTGCGGATATCCCTTGATATTTGTCGGTTCTCAAGTACCATTGGAGTGGAAAGCTTGAAAAGTGCTGTTTCAAGAGTAAAAATTTCGTCTTCAGTAAAGAAACTTGCCGAGACAACGTCTATAATTTTCTCGATCTGCTTTGAAATCTTTGAAATAAACTGTTCCGTTGAATAGCAAGTTATTGTGTAACGATGCAGACCCTCTATGCTTGAAGCCGAAACGTTGAGACTTTCAATATTGACCTGTCTGCGCGTAAACACCGTGGTTATGTGATTGAGCACACCGGGAAGATTCTCCGAATAGATTATCAGAGTATATAATTTCTCGTCTGATTCCATGTCTTTAAAGTTTCAACATTATTTAAATTCCAACATCATGTCATCAACATCATGTCCCGGACAACACATGGGCAATACATTTGCTTCCTCTTCCACTACCGTTTGTAGTAAATAAGGCCCATCTGTTTCTATCATTTCTTTTATTGCGGCGGCAAGGTCCTTGCGTTCTATTACAGTGCGGCTCGGAATATTATAAGCCGATGCTATTTTTTCGTAATCGGGATTCAGCATATGGGTAAACGAATATCGCGAATCGTAGAACAGTTCCTGCCATTGACGAACGTTACCAAGGAAATTATTGTTCATCAGAATTATTTTCACGGGGGAATGCTGTTCCATTATAGTGCCGAATTCTTCTATCGTCATCTGTAATCCTCCGTCGCCCGTAAAGAAACAAACCGTACGATCTGGCGCAGCAAACGTAGCACCTATGGCAGCCGGAAGACCAAATCCCATAGTGCCCATTCCGCCCGAGGTTACGATGCTATTGTTTTTGGAGAATTTAAAATAGCGTGCCGACATCATTTGATTCTGTCCTACATCGCTTACAAGAATAGCCTCATTATTGGTAGCTTCGGTAACAGCGTTTACCACTTCTCCCATTCTCAACGCCCCTTCTTTGGGATGAATTTCCGGAGAAATAACCTTTACTCGTTCTTCTTCGGCAAACTGCGCAAAACTCTCGCGCCAAGCACGATGATCTGCCTGCTTGACAAGTTTTGTTACTTCGGCAAGCGTCTGTTTACAATCGCCGAGCACAGGAACGTCTACTTCAACATTTTTATTTATCTCAGAAGGGTCTATATCAAAGTGGATTTTTTTCGCACGACTTGCGTAGGTGCTAAGTTTTCCCGTAATTCTATCAGCAAAGCGCATGCCCACAGAAATAAGCAAGTCGCATTCTTGCGTCTTTACGTTTGCCGCATAACTACCATGCATTCCGAGCATACCCATATTGAGAGGGTGGTCGCTGCGAAGCGCTGAAAGTCCAAGAAGAGTGCAACCAGCGGGAGCGTCGATGCGTTCAATAAATTCCTGCAATTCCTTTTGGGCACCACCAAGTTCCACGCCGTGTCCAACAAGTACGAGCGGCTTACAACTTTCATTGATAAGTTTTGCCGCATTCTCAATATCTTCTTGCGAATGTTCGGGTACAGGCTGATAGCTTCGGATAAAATTTATATCACATTTCTTATATTCCGCAAGTTCGTTCTGCGCGTTTTTCGTGAAATCGAGGACAACAGGACCAGGACGTCCGCTACGCGCAATATAAAAGGCACGGCTCACAGCCCAAGCCACTTTCTCCGCACTTCTTATCTGATACGCCCATTTTGAAATAGGCTGAGCAATATCTACAACGTCGCATTCTTGAAAAGCGTCTGATCCCAAAGCGCCCACACCCACTTGACCGGTGATTACAACCATTGGGGTGCTGTCCATCATTGCGTCTGCAATGCCGGTAATGGTATTGGTTGCGCCAGGACCGCTCGTCGCGATAACCACGCCCACTCGTCCGCTGACACGTGCGTAACCTTCTGCGGCGTGCGTCGCAGCTTGTTCGTGTCGCACGAGTATATGGTTTATCTGTTTGCCTTGATAATCGAACAGTTTGTCATAGACGGGCATGATTGCGCCGCCCGGATAACCGAATACAGTGGTTACACCCTCGTCTATAAGCGAGCGGATAAGTATTTCCGCGCCTGTAATCAAGTTGTCCCCCATCTTATTCGTCTTTAAGTATCCTTACGCCGCCTTTGTCTGCCGAGCTAACCATTGCGGCATAGGCACGCAAAGCCTTGGACACCGTACGTTGGCGTTTCAAAGGCACTTGCGGGCGTGCTTCAAGTTCTTCGTCGGAAAGATGCACGCATATTTTGCGTTCGGGTATGTTTATTTCAATAATATCTCCGTCAACAATTTTTCCTATTGCGCCGCCCGAAGCTGCCTCTGGCGAGATATGTCCGATGCTCAAGCCCGAAGTTCCGCCGCTAAAGCGTCCGTCGGTAATCAAAGCACATTCTTTTCCGAGATGAATACTCTTTATATAAGATGTAGGATAAAGCATCTCCTGCATTCCAGGACCGCCTTTCGGACCTTCGTGGGTAATTACCACAACGTCTCCGCTCTTTATTTTTCCGCCGAGTATGCCTTCACAAGCTGCTTCCTGCGAATCAAAAACTTTTGCCGGGCCTTGGAAATGCCATATCGACTCGTCCACGCCCGCCGTCTTCACCACGCAGCCGTCTTTTGCTATATTTCCAAAAAGAACAGCAAGCCCGCCGTCTTTAGAATAAGCATGTTCCAAATCACGAATACACCCCGAGGTACGATCAGAGTCAAGAGTTTCCCATTGGGTGTCTTGCGAACCCATAACGGTAGTAAACTTGCGTCCCGGTGCACTGTGATAAATGCGCGAAGCCTCTGAATCTATATTTTCCTTGGTTATGCTATATTTTTCTATAGCATCGCCAAGCGTCATTCCGTCAACTCGTTTTACAGATGTGTCAAGGAGATTTCCCTTTGACAACTCGCCGAGTATTCCGAGTATACCTCCTGCGCGGTTGCAATTCTCCACAGAATACACCTGAGTGTTCGGCGCGAGTTTGCAAAGGCACGGAACTTTACGGCTGAGCGCATCTATATCTTTCATCTTGAAGTCAACGCCGCCTTCGTTTGCCACTGCGAGCAGATGAAGCACTGTATTAGTAGAACCACCCATGGCTATATCAAGAGCCATGGCGTTAAGAAACGCCTCGCGTGTGGCAATGCTGCGCGGCAATACGCTTGTATCGCCATCGCCATAATATTTATATGCGTTCTCCACGATAAGTTTTGCCGCATCTTTGAAAAGTTGCAGACGGTTCACGTGGGAGGCAAGAATCGTACCATTGCCGGGGAGACTTAGTCCGATTGCTTCGGTAAGCGAGTTCATTGAATTTGCGGTAAACATGCCCGAGCAACTTCCACAACCGGGACAAGCGTGCTCTTCTATCTGATTGAGTTCGTCTTGCGAAACGCTTTTGTCAGCACCTTTCACCATTGCGGTGATAAGGTCTATGTTCTGGTTTTTCCAACGTCCCGCTTCCATCGGACCGCCCGACACAAAAACCGTAGGAATATTGAGTCGCATGGCAGCCATAAGCATTCCCGGAGTGATTTTGTCGCAGTTGCTTATGCACACAAGGGCATCTGCTTTATGGGCATTCACCATATATTCCACAGAGTCGGCTATCAAATCGCGCGAAGGCAGGGAATATAACATTCCGTCATGCCCCATGGCAATTCCGTCGTCGATGGCAATTGTATTGAATTCAGCGGCGTAACAGCCGAGTTTCTCTATTTCTTTTTTTACGAGCTGACCGGCATCGTGCAGATGGGTATGTCCCGGCACAAACTGCGTGAAAGAATTGGCGATAGCTATTATGGGCTTGCCAAACTGTTCGCGTTTCATGCCCGTTGCCACCCAAAGGGCACGCGAGCCTGCCATTTTTCTCCCTTCTGTAGAGAATGCGCTTCTTAGTTGTATTTTCATTTTTTCTGTCATTACTATACCCTGTTCGGAATATATTCTTGCAATTTCTACGTCTTAGCAAAATTAGGCAATTATGCTCAGAAAAACAAACAAAAATGAATTAATTAGCCTTTAAGCGCATTATTAGTTGACAAAATGACACACCAGCCAACCGAATGTGCAAACTTTTTTCTTCAACTACCAACAAGAGTTTACAAAATCAAGGGCTTGTTTTCGCAGATGCCTACTCCGCAAAAACTCCGGGCCACCAAATTTAAATTCCGACGCATCTAATTTAAATTAGGTCTGACCTCGTAAAAAGCTATGTCTGACCTCGTAGTTTCAGATGTCAAACATAGTAAAAACGATGTCTGATATTATTTAAACAATGTCAGACATTATTCAAATAATGTCTGATATCGTTTTTGCGATATCCCATATTGTTCAAAGCGCCTTTGCAAACTCGTCTGCTTCGTGCAATGTATCGAGTTTTCCAACATCGAGCAGTTTCAAATCATGCGCCACCACTCCGCACAAATCCAGATGTTCGCATTCCTGCAAATAGAAGTCGATTATCGAAAACTCATCTTCCCACGCCGACATGGCTTCAAGAGCCTTTTTCCCCACGGCATGAATGCCCGAGAAAGCATAGTTCACACATTTCTCCGGGTTGAAATCGGCGTAAGGGCTTTTGGTTTCGCCTGTGGTGAGGTTGCGCCAGCCGCGCAAGCGCATCGTTTCGGGTTCAAAATACAGTTGTCGGTTTGAATTGCGCTTGCTCACGAGCAAAGTGGCATCGTGCTTTTCTGCTTCGCCGAAAAAAAGTTTCAAATCCACATTGCTGAGAATATCTACGTTATGAATTAGCACCGGCAACACATAATTGTCAGACAAGAGCGTGGCAGCGGCCTTTTTCAAAGCCCCGCCGGTATTCAGAAGCCGGTCTTTTTCCGACGAGATATGCACCTCAACTCCCTCTGGCTTGTTCTTGTGAACATAGTTGCAGAGCATATCGGCAAAATGATGCACGTTTATCGTAATATCATTGAAGCCAAACTTTTTTAGGTCGAGCATCTGGCGCATTATGAGCGTCATGCCGCCCACTTCGACCAATGCCTTGGGAATGCTGTCGGTAAGCGGGCGAAGACGTGTGCCTTTTCCGGCCGCCAAAATCATAGCGCGGCGCAACGTTTTACTGTTTTGTTTTTGCGGATTCATACAACTCGTCATTTGCCTGCAGTACAAAATTTTTCTTTTGCTCACGATGACATATTCTCACCTCCACTCCGAATTTCTTGTTCAGATGTTCGGCAAGATGCTGTGCGCCATAAACACTGCGATGTTGCCCGCCCGTGCAACCAAACGAGAACATGATGTCGGTAAATCCGCGCTGAATATAACGGAACACATGGGAATCGGCAAGTTTGTAGACACTGTCGAGAAATTTGAGTATTTCGCCGTCATCTTCAAGGAAACGGATAACCGGTTCGTCGAGACCGGTGAGATTTTTATAGGGCTCGTAACGTCCGGGATTGTGGGTGCCGCGACAGTCAAACACATAGCCGCCGCCATTTCCGCTCTCGTCTTCGGGAATTCCCTTATGAAACGAAAAACTAAACACCCTGACCACAAGTTTTCCCTTGCCGTCGTATTTGGAATAAGTGGGAGGTCCGTCTTCTTCGTGGGCGGGATAAACATTTGTGGTGGCAATGCGATAACCATCGTCGCGCTTCAATTCCTTGGGCTTCTGCTCCTCAAACTGCGGCAAAGCGCAAATATTGCCAAGCACCTCGTTGAGATAAGGATAAGGACAAGCCCCCTCGTTGAGGAGATTGCGCAAATTGGCAATGGCAGGAGGAATGCTGTTTATGAAATGAGGCTTGCGCTCATAGTATCCGCGGAAACCATAAGCCCCCAAAACCTGCAAAAGTCTGAACAAAACGAAAAGAGGCAGGCGTTTGCGGAAATGTTTCTCGTTGATGTCGAAATAATGACGCGCCGACGCAATATATTTAGCCACAAGTTCCTTGCGAAGCGAGTCGGAATAACGCGCCGAAGCCTGCCAAAGAAACGAAGCTACGTCGTATTCACAAGGACCTCGGCGACCACCTTGATAATCTATGAAATAAGGGCTGCCGTCTTCGGAAAGCATAACATTGCGTGCCTGGAAATCGCGATAAAGAAAGGACTCGCTGTGCTCCGAAGTGAGCTCGTCCGCCATAAGTTGGAAAGCGGCTTCAAGTTTCATCTCGTGGAAATCAATATTTACCGCCTTAAGAAAACAATATTTGAAATAGTACAAATCGAAAAGCACACCGGTACGATCGAATTCGGGCTGCGGATAACAACAAGAGAAATCCAATCCCCTCGCTCCACGAAACTGCAATTCCGGAAGGGCTTCAATCGTGCGCTCAATGAGTTTGCGCTCTTTTACAGTGTATCTTCCTCCTGCGTTACGCCCTTTCTGCAAAGCGTCATAGAGAGTGCGGTTGCCGAGATCGGTCTGCAAATATCTCATACAGTCATCAGCCACCGCCAAAATGCGCGGCACCGGAAGTTTGCGGAGAGTAAAATGGCGCGTAAGCTTTATAAAAGCATTGTTCTCGTCTGCCGACTGTCCCACAACGCCTACCACACTTCCGCCAGGGCATTTCGTACCAAAGAGACGGAAGTAAATGCGATTACTACCGGAAGCGGCAAGCCGCTCAACCTTTTCAGGCTCCTCGCCATAGGTTGCCGTATATAATTTTTTAAGTTCGTCCATTAATTTTTCTACAGATGATTTTTACGAAATATACAGTTGGTTTATCGCCGCTCGCGACGTTTTTTCCAAATATGAAGTATCTTGCGACGGATAGCAAAGAAATTGAGCACGGAAACGGTAATGTAAAGCAGCACGCCCGTTATCACGGCCGGAACAATAAACCCGCTGCCAATTTGAGGATATGCCGCCGAGAGCAAATCCACATAATAATTTCTCACGAAGTACACGCCGGCAAGCGCAAGCAACAACACCAAAGCATTCATCGATACCATTAAAAGGATATACGGTTTAGATGTGCGCGAAGGCGAGTAGCCGATGAGCAGAAGGTTTTCTATTTTGTCGGAGTTCTTCTCCACGAGCAAATAAACGCTCAGCATCAGAATATAAAACGACAACACACTGATGATAAGCCCCACAGAGAAAACTATACCCGTTACCACACGAAGGAAATACGTCATCTTTCCCGCATCCAACTGGTCGTCAACAATATCATATCCCTTGTCGTCCATATATTTTGCGATTTCGGGATCGGCAGGATTGTCGGTTTCAAAAACAAGACGGGTTGGCGAATCGTCTCCATCAGGTGCAAATCGAGCGTTACTCCATTTTATAAAATCAAGAGGCACCAAAATTGAATTTATCCGGCCACTGAAACCCACCACTTTGCCTTTGAATGTTTCGTGTTTGCCCGCAGAATTCACAATCACCCTGACATCAATCATTCCGGCAAGCCCTTCGGAAATTTTAGGCAGGCCACGACTTTGCGCAAAACCGAAATTATAAAGAGTGAGATAGCTGCGCGGCAATATTATAGGCACTTGGTTATCACCAGGACGGTAGTGCCACACATCTTTCGGCACATCAACAAAACCGTCTGGCACTGCATCGAAAAACAAATCGGTGGTAACGGCATTATCTCCGCCTACGCTCATCGCGGCAGTAACCTTGTATTGCGAAGAATGGAACGCGCCCACATTTTTTGCGAACTCCTGCGCCGCCAATTCCTTTTCTTCTCCCTCGGAAAAGGAATTGTCTTCACCCGATAGGGTCCCGGCAGCACCGATATGCTTGGAAACTACAATTAATTGTTTCTTAAGAAAACTATCTTCGCCGTCAAACATCGGCGAAACATCGAAATAAAACTGAATGGCGAGCAAAACCACAGCCATTCCGAAAAGATTTGCCGCAAAATAGCCAACGAATTGCGGAAAACTTATATGCCGCTTAAGAAGTTTGTTAATCAAATTCATAGCGCAAATACAAAATCATATTCCATGTTCATGTGGCGTCCGATGCTTGTTACAATCACTCCGGCACCGCGTTTTTCGGCCTCTTCGTTTATTAGCGCAGCCATAATGTCGGAGTTCTTGTCGTCGAGGTGGCTTGTCGGTTCGTCGAGAAGCAGGAAATTAAAATCGCTGACCAATGCCCGCATTAATGCCACGCGTTGCTGTTGTCCGAAACTCATTAGTCCGAGTTGCGAATCCATTCTGTCGCCCAATCCAAGGCGTTCAAACCATTCGGCAATGACTTTTCGCGATGTTGCATGGCTCAGACAATTGCGTATCTCCACGTTTTCATAAGCGGTAAGCTCCGGAAACATGCGCAATTCCTGAAACATTAAACTTATGCCGCTTTTGCGCAAATCTATCCAGTCTTTTGTAGAATACGACATGGAGTTTCGTCCGTCAAACAGTATTTGCCCGGAGAAATCATTACGCATACCCAACAAATAACTACAGAACGAAGATTTCCCTGTGCCCGATGCGCATTCGATAAGATAGCGTTTGCTTCGTTCGAAAACCACACTTTTTTTGCACCAGATATCACTGGCTGAAAGGTTTTCGCGGAGTCTGAATATATCAGGGCAAACGTTGTTGAATTCTATCTTGTCCATTTTTGAATCAAAAGGGAAGGCATATTCTGCCAAACCATGTGCAAAAGTAGAAAAAACAATGCAGACCGCATTACCTCCAAATATAAATTTCATATTGTCGCGCTGCAAACTTTTCGAAGCGTTTTCCCGGCGCCAAGCATTCTTTTTGACACAAAAAGTGCACTAAACGGATATTATTCGCTAATTTTGTTTCTGTTTAATTGACATATATAACTTTTACAATATGATTGATACTAAAAAATTTCTACTACCCGAGTCGGAAATACCTACACAATGGTATAACATTCAGGCCGACATGAAAACCAAGCCGATGCCGTTTCTCAACCCTAAGACCCACGAGGAACTGAAACCCGAGGATTTGTTTCCTATCTTCAACCAGGAATGCGCGCGGCAAGAACTCGACCAAGAGAATGCGTGGATTCCTATTCCAGATGAGGTGCGCGACCAATACAAGAACTACCGCTGCACACCACTTGTGAGAGCGTATGCTTTGGAAAAGGCTCTCGACACACCGGCTCATATATATTTTAAAAACGAAAGCGTAAGTCCCGTCGGATCCCACAAATTAAACTCGGCACTTGCGCAGGCGTGGTATTGCAAGAACGAGGGAGTTACGAATGTTACTACCGAAACAGGCGCAGGGCAGTGGGGAACTGCTTTGTCATACGCTTGCAAACAGTTTGGACTTGAGCTTGCCGTTTACATGGTGAAGATCAGTTTCGAGCAAAAGCCTTACCGCCGCAGCATGATGCAAACATTCGGCGCGCAGGTAACTCCCAGCCCGTCGATGAGCACCCGCGCAGGAAAAGACATACTTACTGTTGACCCCAACTGCAACGGTTCGCTCGGCACAGCAATTTCCGAAGCAATAGAATTGGCTGTAAACACCCCCAACTGCAAATATTGTCTCGGTTCGGTGCTTAATCATGTTTCCTTGCATCAGACAATAATCGGTCTTGAAGCCGAGAAGCAGATGGAGATGGCGGGAGAATATCCCGACAAAGTGATTGCATGTTTCGGCGGCGGCTCCAATTTCAGCGGCATTGCGTTCCCGTTCATGCGCCACAATATTCTCGAAGGAAAGACAACGGAGTTTATTGCAGCTGAACCCGAGGCGTGCCCGAAACTCACGCGCGGAAAATTCGAATACGACTTCGGCGACGAAAGCGGATACACTCCCCTACTCCCCATGTACACCATCGGACATAACTTCCAGCCTGCCAACATTCACGCGGGCGGTCTACGTTACCATGGTGCCGGTGTGATTATTTCGCAACTGCTCAAAGACGGCTACCTATACGGAGTTGACATCAAGCAAACCGACACATTCAAAGCCGGATTGCTCTTTGCACGTACCGAAGGCATTATTCCCGCTCCCGAATCGTGCCACGCCATTGCGGCAACCATTCAAGAAGCGGAGAAATGCAAGATTGAAGGCAAGAAGAAGGTTCTTCTTTTCAACCTTTCGGGACATGGTCTTATCGACCTCGCGGCATACGACCGCTACATCGCCGGCGACATACAAAACTACTCTCCTTCGGAACAGGAACTCGAGAAAAATCTTGAGGAGGTAGCACCTCTCAACAAAGACATCTGATTACAGAAATTTCAAGAAGCATAATAATTTATCCCTGTAAGCGCCAACGACTTGCAGGGATATTTTTTGTTTGAAACACACGGGAGTATTTCCTTTAAAAAGCAGCTTATAGGGAAATGCCGCGATACACAAAGCAACAGACTATGTGTCAAAGAAAAATTACTCCTTAATGCTTTATTTCTCTAATTGTTAGCAATCAAGCTAAAAGGGAATCAAGGCAATTCGAAATGCTGGTAATCCTTTCGGTCAAGCCATTCGCCGCCCCAATCAAAGCCTTTTTCCTTGAAAAGACGGTAGCAAAGGTCGCCCTTCTCTATCTTGTAGTCGAAAGATTTGGTGCGGTCAAGATATGGTGCGCCCGTAGCCGGTTCTATTACTTCCGTACCGTCCTCCAATACCTTATGATAAGGATTGTATAGCGTATTGATATCTATGGCTACGCCTCTACCATGCTTAGATACCTTTGTGGTATGCGAAATGAAACGGAAATTGAAAGAAGACGAGTTGTTGTCGCGCATAGCCATTTCGTCATCAGCATTCCAATAGTCGATTAACCGCATCTTCTCGATGGGATATTTTGCTTGATACAGTTGGTAAAAAATATCCAGCACATCGTCAGCCACTATCACGTTTACAACCATTTCGCCCACGATAATGCGCCCGTCCTTGTCGGTATGAAGACACCGCAAATAGCGCAAACTGTCGCGCGGAGTGGTGCAATCGTCTGCAAAGCTCTTGCCTTGCATAAGCGCAAAGGTAATATCCGAAATGGGAGAAGAGGAGAAAAAACTCTTCGCGCCAGCGCTCTCCACAGCATAGGCAGGCACGATATCACCGGGCGCATAGGTTTTGGTATGACGCTCTTCGTCTTCGGAACAAGAGGAAAATGACAAACTTGCAACGAAGAAACCCAATGTCATAACAAACATTGGTATCAAACGCCTTTTGATAGTAATCATAATTCGGGGAAAATTATTTTTCATTGTTTTTGAAAGCAAAGTTACACCTTTTCCCGTTAAGAAAGTCTGCTGTTTTTATGACAAAAGAAGGAAAATCAGCGTTCATTTTTCCGTTTTTGTAAAACACTGATACTTAGCACAGAAAAACACAAGGCATTTCGTAAAAACGATGTCAGACATAATTTAAATTCCGACGCATCTAATTTAAATTAGATGCGTCGGAATTTTTGCGAGATGCCTTGAAGTTTTTTTGCCCAACAATACCGCCTTTTTTGCGAGAAGATTTCCGCTAAACGAAATGCGTTATCGGGCGTCTGCCAACTGGGCATTAGCCTCCGATGTTTGGCTTTTCACGTATTCCTTACCATTGTAGGTTGTCTTTTTCGATTCATTGTTTGCCAAATTCAGAGAAAAACAACCTGAAAGCAAGAACATACTTGCCGAAAGCACTAATGCATAAGAAAGAAATCCTTTGATTTTCATAAGAATTACCTTTTAATAATTACACACACGGGCAAATATAATATTTTTCCGCCAAAAAGCATACCAATCGGGGATAAAAATCTATCACACAGAGATATTCGACAAACAAAAAAGGAGGACAACCGACTCGCGTCGCCTACCCTCCATAAAACTATTATGAAAAAACTTAAAAAGAAAATCCTATTTCTTGGGAGCACCGCCGCCGAAATCATCAAACATGATATCGTCGCGTTCCACTCCGAGAGAATCGAGCAGATTAATCACAGCGCCCGTCATAGGTCCGGGGCCGCACAGATAATATTCTATATCCTCAGGCGCAGGGTGGTTCTTGAGATATTTCTCCCACATCACCTGGTGCACAAATCCCGGCGTATATTCCACATTCGCAGCATCGGCCTCGGGATCGGGACGGTCGAGCGCAAGATAGAACTTGAAGTTTGGAAATTCTTTCTCAAGCGCATGAAAATCCTGCAAATAGAACACCTCGGAAAGCGAGCGCGCACCATAGAAATACGACATCTTTCGATCCGTAGTGTGAAGCGTTCTTGTCATGTGCATTATCTGAGCACGCAGAGGCGCCATACCAGCACCGCCGCCAACCCATATCATTTCGCGCTTTGACTCAAAACGCGGGTGGAAGTCTCCGTAAGGTCCTGACATGATTACCTTGTCGCCGGGCTTCAATGTAAAAATATAGGAAGAAGCTATACCCGGCATTACATCCTGGAAGCCCACTTGTGGTTTGGGTTTAAACGGCGGCGTAGCAATTCTCACCGTAAGCATAAAGCGGTCGCCCTCGGCGGGATAGTTTGCCATAGAATATGCACGGGTTGTAGGCACTGTATTGGTGCACTTCAACGAAAATAGACCAAACTTCTCCCACGACGGAAGGTAACGGCCGAGACTTTCCTTGTCTATATCCTTGTCGTAGTCCATTGTGTATGCCGGAATCTCTATCTGCGCATAACTTCCGGGCAGGAAATCCATGTGTTCCCCCTCGGGAAGAGCCACGATAAACTCCTTGATAAACGATGCAACGTTTTTGTTGGAAACCACAGTGCATTCGTATTTCTTTACACCCAATACCGACTGCGGCACCTTGATATCCATATCACTCTTAACCTTTACCTGGCAACCAAGACGGTAGTGGTCGAGCAATTCGCGGCGTGTAAAATGAGCCTTCTCCACATCTATTGCTTCGCCGCCGCCACTCAGCACCTGGCATTTGCACTGCCCGCACGAACCTTTGCCGCCACACGCCGACGAAAGATACACATGCTGTTCAGAAAGAGTGGACAAAAGCGATGCTCCCTGGGGAACAGACAGTTTTTTCTGGTCGTTTATCGTAATCGTTACATTTCCACTTGGTGTGAGATATCGTTTGGCTATGAGAAGAAGGATAACCATCAAGATTATCACACCCCAAAACACAACGATACTCGAAGTGATGAACATTAAAATCGTCTGAGACATATCTTCAAATCATTATTTTCAAACAAACTATATACTCAATCCCGAGAAACACATAAACGCCATCGCCATAAGGCCTACGGTGATGAACGTAATGCCAAGTCCCTGCAAATTCTTCGGCACATCGGAATACGCCATCTTCTCACGAATTGCAGCAAGACCGACGATAGCCAAAAGCCAACCCAAGCCAGAACTGAAAGCGTATACAATAGAATCACCTACATCGGCAATGGCACGCGCATCTGTGGCTGCATCCATTTCTATACGCTGCTGCATGAAAAGCGAAGCACCCATGATGGCGCAGTTAACTGCTATAAGCGGAAGGAATATGCCAAGAGCATTATATAGAGACGGGGAAAAACGCTCCACGACCATTTCCACAAGTTGCGTAATGGCTGCAATCACGGCTATAAAGAGTATAAACGAAAGATAAGTGAGATCCACCCCGGGAATAATGCACCCCGGCGCAAGAACCTTGGTTTGCAGCAAATAGTTGATAGGTACCGTTACAACAAGCACAAACGTTACCGCAATGCCAAGCCCCAAAGACGTCTTGAGGTTCTTTGACACCGCAAGATAAGAGCACATGCCCAAGAATGAGGCAAATATCATGTTATCCACAAACACCGAGCGGATAAACAAAGCTATATCATGTTCCATTTCTATTGTTTCTTATTCATTCAACATAAAACAAAGCAATTCATTTGTTGTGAACCGCGTTGCTCACCCAAATCACACAGCCAAGAATAATAAGTGCCATGGCGGGCGTAGTCATCATACTATTGTCAAGATAGCCTATATTGTAAACGGCATCGGGGATAAACTTGAAACCAAGCAAACTGCCCGAACCAAGAATCTCACGAATTCCTCCGACAACAACAAGAATATAAGCGTAACCAAGGCCGTTTCCGAGACCATCAATGAAACTTGGCCATGGAGAGTGTCCCATAGCAAAAGCTTCCAAGCGTCCCATAAGGATACAGTTCGTAATTATCAATCCCACGTATACCGACAATTTTACACTTACATCATAAGCCACAGCCTTCAATACCATGCTGACAATAGTTACCAACGCAGCAACTACAACAAGCTGAACTATGATACGAATGCGGTTGGGGATTGTTTTTCGGATTAAGGAAACTATAAAATTGCTCAACGCCGTGATTACCGTAACGGAAAGTCCCATTACTATCGCAGGTTCGAGTTGTGAAGTTACGGCCAATGCGGAACAAATACCGAGAATTTGGACTGTAATCGGATTGTCTTTTCCCAAAGGTGTAGTGAATACCTCCCGATTTTCTACAGAAAAAAGTTTTGCCATATTATTTTACCTTCTAAGTTAGGTTCTATTGTTAAGATTTCATTTGTCCAAAAGAAAAGCACTGTATTTAGCCACACAATCATGGATCATGTCGGTAATACCATTGCTTGTGAGCGTCGCACCCGAGATAGCATCGCACTGATATGCGGCCTTGGCAGGTTCTTTCTTCTTCACAACGCTAAGCATCACGGTGCTGTCGCCCTCGGCAAAGAGTTTCTTACCCACAAATTCCTTTTGAAAGAATTCTTCGGTGATTCTTGCGCCAAGTCCAGCCGTTTCACTTTGATGGCTAAAGTACGCGCCATAAACGGTATTCTTGTCATCGTCAAGAGCAAGATAGCCCCAAATCGCGCCCCAAAGGCCCTTGCCGTAAAGAGGTATCACATATTTTGTCTGTCCGTTCACGTAGCATTGATACAAGGGCAGATGATTATCATCAATATCCTTTGAGCCGATTGTAAATCCGTCTTTATCTTTACTGTTACCCTCTTTATAAACGCTGCCGTCAGTACGGATTATTTTGTCAAAGGTTACGCTTTTATCATATTCGCTCTCCACCTTGTCGTTGCTCAAATCGCGGATATTCAAAGAGGCGAGTATTTGTTTCTTTTTGTCTATACGTTCGTTTGACATCGAAGTCGGTTCCAATGCTTTCGACACGAAAGCCAACAAGAACGCCACTACAACCACTACCAACGAGGCATAAACCAAAGTATAGACGTTACTGTTCGTATTTATCTTCATAAGGCTTATTTTTTTACTGATTTTGCTCTGCGCATACGGCGACGAACATTACTTTGAACAAAGCAATAGTCTATTGCGGGAGAGAACATATTCATCATAAGTATTGCAAACATCATACCCTCGGGATAACCGGGATTGAGAACCCTTATCGTTATGGCGATAACGCCTATCAAGAGGCCGTAGATGTATTTACCGCCTTCGGTACGGGCGCTCGTTACTGGGTCAGTTGCCATAAACACAGCGCCAAAGCAGAAACCGCCGTAAACAAGGTGTTCATACCACGCGATGTTTGACAAACCTGCTGCTTGATAAAGTATCGCAGCAATTGCGCCGCCCACAAAAACACTGAGCATGGTTTTCCAACTTGCGATATTGGTAAACAGCAATATTGCCGCTCCTATAAGAATTGCAATAACGCTTGTTTCTCCCACGCTACCGGGAATCAAACCTACGAAAGCGTCCCACAGCGAGGCGTCGGGCGTTTGCCCCACTCCTACTTGGGCAAGCGGAGTTGCTGAAGTAAATGCCTCGGGAAGTTTATTGCCCAAACCACAAACGGTGTCGTTTGCAATCCACACAGTGTCGCCTGACATTTTAGACGGATAGGAAATAAACATGAATGCACGCGCCACAAGTGCCACGTTAAAGATATTCATACCTGTTCCGCCAAATATTTCCTTTGCAAAAATCACTGCAAAAGCTATTGCAACCGCCATTATCCACAGCGGACAGTTTACCGGCAAAATCATTGGCACAATCATACCGGTTACAAGGTATCCCTCTTGAATTTCCTCGTGTTTCCACTGCGCAACGGCAAATTCTATTCCAAGACCCACAATATAAGAAACGATAATCTTGGGCAACATCACGAGAAATCCGTATGCAAACATTTCAATGAACGAGGCGTCTGCTCCTGCTGCCTTGTAGTTTTGGAATCCAATATTATACATTCCAAAAAGAAGGGCTGGTATCAAAGCTATTACCACGAACGACATAATTCGCTTGGAATCTATCGCATCGTGAATTGATGCGCCCGACTTTGATGTTGCGGAAGGCACAAACAGGAAAGACTCAAAACCTTCGAATACCGAACGTAGAGGTTTCAGTTTGCCGCCCTCTTCGAACTGTGGTCTTATATTGTCGATATATTTCTTTAGCTTGTTCATATTTTATTCTGCTTAATTCGTATTATATCCTTATGCCAGTTCCTTGCGCAGGTAGTCAAGTCCTTCGCGCACTATTTTCTGCAATTCAAGTTTGGACGAATCCACAAATTCAGCCACGGCAAAATCTTCGGGAGCCACCTCGTAAATACCAAGTTCCTCCATTTTGTCAATGTCTCTCGCGATAATAGCCTTCACAAGGTATCCTGCGTAAATGTCCATGGGGAACACTTTGTCGTATTCGCCACTCATTATAATATGTCTCTCACCTCCTTTGATACGGGCGTCGAGATTGTACTTACGTTTCGGGAAAAGCCACGAAAGATACGAGCGACTAACGGAATACTCCTTGACGCGCGGGCTAATCCAACCGAGCAATTCGTCCACATCATCGCCCTCGGGAATTGCAGTTACCTCGGTGGCAAAAGCCGAAAGGAAACCGTCCACCGAACTCTTCACGCCAACAAGCGGATTGCCATTGATGATTCTCACATGTTCGGTCTTGTTCAATTTTCCTGCAAGCAAATATTTCAAGTTTACTCCGGCTACAGTATCATAATACTGCGGAGTGGAAACTTCCGCGCCTGCAACAGCTATGCGACGGGTGAAGTCTAGTTTGCCCGTGCTTATAAGTTTGCCAAGAACGGCAACCATTTCCGGGCTAATGGTCCAAACAGTTTCGCCTTTGTTTATGGGCTTAACATTGTTGATTTGCACGCCAACGTTGCCTGCCGGATTCGGACCTACAAACACATTTACTTCTGCTCCGTCGATATTTCCGAATTTTTCTATCTGATTTTCTGCAATTCCCACGTGCACGGGAGCAATCTTTGCCAAAGCCTTGACGCCTGCCTTGAAGTTCTCTTCACGACCACGCAAGACAATGTTGCAATCAGCAGCAAGGGGCATGGAATTGAATAGCGAAATAAATATATCGCGCGGGACCTCGTTAGTGTTTGGCACAATGTCGTATGGACGCTGACGGATATAGGCAGAAATGCCCGACTTATTGATCAAATCAACAACAGTTTTCGTTTCAACAATGTCAGACTTCGTTTCAACAATGTCTGATATTGTTTTTCCGAAATCAAGTGTTGTAAATTTGTCGTCGCTTTCTATCTTTACGCCAAGCAATTTGCGGCGTTCTCCACGGTCAACCGACACCACTTTACCGCTTACCGGCGATGTAATAACCTGCGCCTCGTTGCGCTTGTCAACAAACAGCGGAGTTCCAACCTCCACCGCATCGCCTTCCTTAACTACCACACGCGGAACAAACCCTATAAAATCGGGGGGACACACGGCAACAACGCCTACGTTCTTTGTAGCATCAACAATATTGTCGGCAGCCACACCCTTGAGGGGAATATCCAATCCTTTGTGCAGTTTGAATGTTTTGTTCATACAGATTAACGCTATCTAATCAATTCTCTGCGAAAATAGCAAATAAAGTTCACCTGCGCAAACTAACTTTACCACAACTTGATATAATTATAAAAAGACTTTCAAAGTGTAAACTCCACATAAAAAAAGAGTGCATCGAAACTATATCGGTACACATAAAAACAAGCCGCACCATTCCGCCGCGCATTTGCACGGCCGGAACAATGCGGCCTGTGATTTATCGCCGGAACAGCCCGGCTTTTTCAACTCTTACTTTATCATTTCTATACTGCGGGCTATGAATTTGCCAAGAGCTTCTCCGCGCAACATATTATTCTGCAACAGCGCGAGATCCACAAGCTGATGAAGTTTGTCATTGCCCTTTGCGTAATCGGCAAGTACCTGTTTGCGCTCATTGCGGCGGTTTTCGATTTGCTCGTTGCAGTCTTTGAGCATCTTACGGTCGTCGTCGGTTATTTCATCGGCCTTCTTTTTCTCCTGTTCCTGCTGCAAAACAGCATGACGTGCCTCGAGACCTTTCAGATCTGCGTCAATCGGGCTAAGTTTGTCGGTTGTAGCCTTGTCGCCCTCCTCGCTTATTTCTTTTATAAGCCTATGGTCGCTGTTCAGGATTATAGTATATTCGTCGGGCATCTGACCATAGAATTGCATGCCGGCTTCTATTTTGCTCAACTCCTTCATTCGGCGCATGTATTCGCTCTGGATTATCGTTACAGGCGCTGCGTTTTCGCCCGAGCTTCGGGTTTCAACGTGGAACATAGCCCCGGTTATTTTCGGCAACTGCGAATTGAACATCTCTGCCAGGTTTTCGTTTTGCGGAGAATTGGCATCGTTGTTATCCTTGTCGTCTTTCTTTTGAATGATGCGGTCAATCGCATCGCTGTCGACGCGTGAAAAACGACTTTTCTCGATTTTCTGTTCAAAAAGGTTTATCATCGCGGTGTCGAGTTGTCCGTCGAAAAGCAAAACATTGTAGCCTTTGGCTTTCGCATCTTCGATATAGGAATACTGAGCCTCCTTGTCGTTGGCATAAAGATAAACCACCATATCGTTTTTGTCGGTCTGGTTTTCCTTTATAAGCGTACGATAATCTTCCAAGGTGTAGTATTTTCCGTCCACGTCCTTAAAGAGAGAGAAATCCTTTGCCCTGTCGTAGAAATCTTCCTGCGAAAGCATACCATAGTTTATGAAGATTTTCAGATCGTCCCATTTGCTTTCAAAATTCTTGCGGTCGTTCTTGAAAATCCCCTGCAAACGGTCAGCCACTTTCTTGGTGATGTAGGTAGAAATCTTCTTCACGTTAGAATCTGCCTGCAAATAGCTGCGGCTCACATTGAGAGGAATGTCGGGAGAGTCGATCACGCCGTGAAGAAGTGTGAGGAAATCGGGCACAATGTTCTCCACGTTGTCGGTTACGAACACCTGGTTGCAATAGAGTTGTATCTTGTTGCGCTGAAGGTCGAGATTGTTCTTTATCTTCGGGAAATAGAGCACACCCGTGAGGTTGAACGGATAATCCACATTCAGATGAATCCAGAACAACGGGTCATCGGCCATAGGATAAAGGTCGTGATAGAATTTCACATAGTCCTCGTCTTTCAGTTCTGCCGGTTTGCGCGTCCACAGCGGCTTCACATCGTTCACCACATTGTCTTCGGCGGTATCCACCTGCTTGCCGTCTTTCCACTCCGTCTTTTTGCCGAAAGCCACCGGCACGGGCAAGAAGCGGCAATACTTGGAAAGCAGCGACTGTATGCGGTTTTTCTCAAGATATTCCTTGGAATCGTCATCGATATGCAGAATAATGTCGGTGCCACGGTCTTCGCGCTCCGCATCTGAAATCTCATACGAAGGCGAACCGTCGCAAGTCCAGCGCACAGCCTTTGAACCGTCCTTGTAACTGCGCGTAACGATTTCCACTTCCTTGCTCACCATAAAGGCAGAGTAGAAACCCAAACCGAAATGGCCTATTATTGCGTTTGCGTCGTTCTTGTATTTATCTAGAAAGTCGTTTGCGCCCGAAAAGGCTATTTGGTTTATATATTTGTCGATTTCTTCGGCAGTCATACCGATACCTCGGTCGCTCACCGTGAGAGTTCCTGCTTTTTCGTCGAGTTTCACTTGCACCGTCAAGTCTCCCAATTCGCCCTTGAAATCGCCTTTCATGGCATAAGTCTTGAGCTTTTGAGTTGCATCTACGGCATTGGAAACTATCTCACGGAGAAAAATCTCGTGATCACTATAAAGAAATTGTTTGATAACGGGGAAAATATTTTCAGTAGTAACCCCTATTGTACCTTTTGTCATATTTCGATAATTTTGTTGCTATAAAAAGATAAACAAAATACGTGCCAATATTCCAAACAAGATTTCCAAAATATAAAACACCGGTTTTTCAATCGTCCCTACGCCACAAATTTCGCCCCTATTTTGTCCCCGTTTCAACAACACCGCATCTCGTAAAAACGATGTCAGACATTATTCAAATAATGTCTGACATCGTTTAAATTACATCGGTTATCGTTTCCCCCTAATAATATATATTGTGTATCAACACCTTAAAAAGAGGATTTTTCTCAAGCATTTATAACACGGCAGCAATCTTGCGTACATTTTTCATGCGCTGCATGAATGTCTTGTTACGTTTCGCCATAATCATGTCGTATTTTGTCTGCAACCTCAACAGAGGTTCTACGTCTATATCGAGAGCTGCTGAAATCAGCAAGGCAAGTTGGGTATTCATAGCTCTTTTGCCATTCAAGACCTCATTGAGCAAAGAACTTGACACACCTATTTCGTCGGCAAGTTGTCTTTGCGAGATGCCTCTATACTCTATTTCGTCTTTCACAACTTCGCCAGGGTGAGTAGGCTCAAAGGGCTCGAGATTATTAGCTGTCATTTTATTTTCAATTTCATTGATATGGTTCATAATTCTTTCCTCTTATTTGTAATGGTTGCTTAGTTCTGTTATATTGCATATAGAGGCAATCGTTTCTCCGTCTCTAACAAATTCTTCAAACTCAATTCTATATTGACCGTTAACCCTAACAGACGAAAGCCCCACCTTATCTCCTTTTAAATGTTCATAATGAAGAGAGCCGTACTTCAAGAGTCCAAGTACATTGTCTTGGACAATCATCAAATCTATCACCTTTCTGTATTTCCTTACTATCTCTGGTTGATATCTATGCTTCTTGTCTTTAGACTTGCCTTTTACATACAACTCCTTCAAATAGTTTTCTTTGAAGTTTACTTGCATTACTATTCGCTCGTTTGCCGCAAAATTAGCAATTAAAAGTCATATTCACAAATTTGTGAACGTTATATTTATATTGCCAAGCAATAAATTACAATTTATTACGGCAACGTTTCCCCCGTTGTCTGTTATTGTCAAAAATATGCCTGTCGTGCGCTTTACGTTTGCCCTTGCCGGTGCAATCAAGACAGAAAAATCCACGATTTTGCCCGACATTATTGGGGCGTGATTTGAGGGAATTTTAATTAGTCGGCATCTCGTAAAAATTCCGCCGCATCTAATTTAAATTAGATGCGGCGGAATTTAAATTACATCAGACCTCGTTCAGCCCGAAAAAGATGCTTGTTTTTCAATTACTTACAAAGGCTGTTTTTTGAGGCTTTTCAGTTGCAGGTCATCGGTTGCCTTTTGCGCGGTTGTGGGTCTTGCAAAGCATCTGACAGTTGTTGGCTGTTGTAGCTCCGCCCTTGCTCCACGCAGCTACATGGTCGGCGTCCATTTCTTCGAGCTTGTATATCCGTTTACTCAGATTCTCGTTCCGGCTAAGGGCGCAAAGCGGACAGTTTGAGATGTGTTTCTCCTTTGCCTCAGATGTTTGCCGCATATAAACGGTTTTCACCGTTTTCTTGTCAAACACCCTTACGTTCAAAAGGCGTGTATCGGTTTCTCCGCCGAGTATAAACTCGAATATTCCCTTTTTGCTTTCCACGAAATCGTCGGCATAGAGTGCTTCGAGGCGTTGGTGTACTTTTTCGGGGTCATATGGAGTGTTGTGGTAGAGTTCATAGAGTCTCCCCCACTCTTGCGAGCGCATCTCGGGTTTGACATCTTCAAAAACTGCCGACACCCAGTTTATCACGCTATTGAAATAGGTGCGCGCTTCGTCTATTGTGGTATCATATCGGTGGGTCGACATATATTCGTCAATGCTTCCCCGGCTCACCCATTCCAATGCTTTTTGCATGAAGTCCTGCCTGTTTGCCACGCCGGCGATATACGTTTGCCACTTGCTCGTCTGAGGATTGCCGGAATTTGAGAACTCTTCTTTCATGGCGCTTACAAACGGCCCGGAGTATATTGCGTTTCGCAATTCCTGCTCGTTGAGCGGCACGCCGGCAATGTTTATTGTCTTGAACCATTGCTTGATTTCGCTTTCCTCGCCCTCGCATACATATATAAGCAGCGGCGTGTTCATTATTCTCTGCTGCATGTCGTGCGCCAAAGCCGAGAAATATTGCGGCATCGCATTGGAATCCATTATTGCGAACCTGTCGGTAACATAACGTCCGAGGCTCGTGATGCGTTGTTGCCCGTCGAGCACTTCATATCTGTCATCGCCCGTACGATTAAAGTAAATAAGTCCCAGAGGATAGCCGTGCAACACCGAATGTATCACCGCAGCGTCTCTTTTGCCGTCGGCGTATATATAGTTGCGCTGGTATTCCGGCTGAATCACGAGCTTGCCCGAAAGACCAAAGAGACCTTTGCCTTCAAGCTCGTTGTAAACAAAACCTTTACAGATATCTTTTACCGTAATGTCAGTTCGAAGGGTTGTTTTCATAGCTTCTTATTTTTTACGGATTAGGAGACGTTGATACACTTTCTCTCTTCTTCCATTTATAATGATTACTCCACTTGCATTTAAGTCATAAGTTCCTTTTTTGTCGAACTTTTCAAAATAAGCCTCCTTACATTGTTGTGTTGTGTAGACTTTTGTTTTCAATTTGTACAAATCTTCATTCTCGCACATCCCTAAAATTTCGAATTGCTCGGGACAATATTTGTCGAGGAACGAAATTGGTACGCCCATAATGCCTTCGTAGTCCCCCGGAATTGCGTCGGTGAACGGAACTT
>CAVFYC010000023.1:0-29145 GCA_963626585.1 Christensenellaceae bacterium Phil1
TCCGCCGCATCTCGTTTAAATTAGATGCGGCGGAATTTAAATTTGGTGGCCCGGAATTTTTACTAGATGCCTTGGAGTTTTTTCAGCCTATTTTGCCTTGGCTATTATAAGCATGCTTGCCTTTTGCAGAGCAAGCGATAAAAGGATTGTAACTGCCAGAGCGGTGATGAAATACGCGGCGAAACCTGCGCTTTGGGGCATGCCGAGAGCTATGAGCGTTTGCATCACCGGGAAATGCAGCAGGAATATCTCGTAGGTGAGGTTGGGGATTTTCACCGACAGGGCTGAAATTTTGCGGAAGCCATATCCGGCAACCGTTACTACGGCGGCAATGGCCAATGGTTCGACGGGGCGGAACTGCGGACGCACCGCGCACAACGCCCATACCGCCAAGCCTGCCGCAAGTGCCGTGTATTTGTGGCGCAGAAGCCGTGCACGCCAGCCTACAACCATCATTCCCGCTACGAAATACATCATCTGCCCCGGGAGCTGCCGGCGTATCACATCGAACTTCTCTATCTCTGTGGCTTGATACATTGATGTGAAATAAATGTTGTATGCCACCGAAAGCATATATAATATGAGCATCACTGCGACGGGGCGAAACTTGCGCATGAGCATGAAGAGCAGCGGGAAAACGGCGTAGAACATCACTTCAACCTTCATCGTCCACAGCGAAGAGTTTATGGTGGTGATAAGGTTGGAGTCGAAAATTCCGGCAAGGCGCGGGGCAAGAAAATTTAGGAATGTGAGGTTTGCGCCAAGGTGTTTCCAAGTTTCGGGAGCAGTGAAAAATTCGCCGAGATTAAGCCCGAATATCACGGGAAGCAGCAATGCGCAAAGCAGAACGGTGATTGCATAGGCGGGATAGAGTTTCACGATGCGGCGCTTGTAGAACGCGCGCGCGTCGGGCCGGGCCGAAAAACTTTCATAGGTCAACATTCCGCTGAGCACAAAGAACACGCTCACTATGGCGTGCCCTTTTACGGGGAAAAACAACGGGTGGCCCGCCACGATGCATCCGTGGAAACATACAAGCGACAGGGCGAAAAACCATCGCGTTATCGTTATGGCGTTGAAGCGTTCAGGCGGCACGACGCGGCTTGCGGAATTTCCGCAAACCTTTCTGCCGCTTTCTGTAACGGAGCGCCCCATATTCATATGCGTCAGCGCACAACCACAATGCGTCCGCGTGCGCCGTGTTTGCCGTCGGCCGTAACCGCCAACACATAGTAAACACCCGAGCCCACGCCTGCGCCGCTATTATCCTTGACGTCCCATTTATAGAAACCGTTGTTGGTCTTTGCGCGCTTCACCACCTGGCCTCCGGTAGTGGTTATCTTTATTTCCGCGCCCGCAGGCAGCCCTTCGATTGTTACATCTCCGTAATAATCCGGGCGCACGGGGTTGGGATATATCTTGAGGTCCTTGTCCTTCAAACTGTTGCCGGAATTCACCTTTCCCGCATCGTAGCTCATGAGTCCCTTGTCGGTGCCCATGAAAACCTCTCCCGTTTCGCGGTTCACGGCAAGCGAAAGCACGTTGTCGCTTACAAGCGGAGAATTGGAGGACGTAAAATGATATACAGTCTCTATATTGTCGGCGCTGATAAGGTAAACTCCGTCGCCCTTCGTTCCAAACCATTTTCGGTTGGCTGCATCTACGGCAATAGCAGTTATCGGCACCCCCGTGAGCAGATAATCGGCATAATCAGTACCGTCGTTGCGCGGAACTTTTACCTGCTCGAACGTAAAGTTTGTACTCATAAAATCTCCGGGGTCGTTTATCAAAAACGGTCCCTCCACTGTTCCAACCCATATTCTCCCGTCGTTGTCTTTCGCAATGGCATCTACGGTGTTCGGGGTATAAGTTGTTCCGTCCTCGTTGGTAAATCGGTAGCGGAACATGAAGCGGTCGTCGGACGTGTCGCCCACTGTTCCGTTGAAGTCCAGACATGCAACACCCGCATTGTGGTTGCTGGTTGTACGGCGGTGCGTGAACCATGCACGGCCTTCGTCGTCGAAAATAAGATGGTCGAAGGTGGGATATTTTGCAAGCTCGTCGATATAAATTGCCCGCCACGTGCCGTCGCGCATCATGACCTTGAGCACCGTGTCTACCTCGTCGTTTAGCATCCAAAGGTTCCCGTCTTTATCATATTGCAATCCGCCCGCACGAACATACATGTAGGGGCGACGGCTTGAGGGAAGAACGGTTTGAAGTGTGCTGTTGGCGTAGTCGTAATGGTTTGCGTATTTCCCATTACGGAATTCGTAGAGCCCAGTCTCGCCCGAAGTTGCAAATACATGGTTTGCATCGTTGGGATCCTCGGCTACTCCCGTGAGGTTGCGGTATGAAAAACCGGTGTGGCTTGACACGCTGTCTTCGAAGTTTGAGAATTTCCCGTTTTGATAGGCGTAGAGCGTGCCGTCGTAGTTTTGCAGATTATAGTTGAGCGTTCCTCCTGCAACGAGAAGGCGGTTCGACGGACTCATATACATAAATGCGCAATAATTCCTTATAGGACTGTCGAGCGTCATGGCACTTCCTGCGGCTTGCAGCGCACCTGCGGCGTCGGCTTTATAGGCCTGGGTGCCACCAAATCCGAGGCTGGCCCAATATGTTCCGCCGGAATATGAAAGATAGCAGAAACTGTTTGCGCCGCATAGCTTGTTTTTTGTACCGTCTGTAGATATGGAATATGCGGCATCGGAGTTTCCGAAGAACAGATACTCTGTGTTGTCGGCGCAGAAGTATGTAGCTTTAATTTCATCGATTGCCGTGTATGTTCCGCTGCTTATATTTATATTGTATACCTGTTGTGCGTATCCGTAGAGCTGACCGGCGAAGGTACGTAGTTTGTTGAATTTTCCGCTGTTCATGGTTGTCCAATTTGCGGGGTCGAGCAAATTCTTCGACAGGTCGCCTTTCATCATTCCGGTAGTCGTTGCGGCGTAGATGTATTGGCCCAGACATGCGGCGCTGTTGGTCTGAACGTTGATGTTGTAGGTTTTCGCAAATTCCAGCCGGCTTAGGTCTATCACCGATATGCCTGTGTTGAGGGCGAGATAGGCTTTCTTTCCCGAAATGGTGAGGTCGTTTACCGTTTTGTCGCTGAGCGAGCTGTTCATTAATTGGGGGAGGTTTGCCATGCGGTCGTCTTCGGGATAGAAAACGTCGATATTGGAGTTGGAATATACGAGCACGAAGCATTTTAGTTCCTCGCAGTATGCCATGTGTTGTATGTCGGCATCGCTAAGTCCCGTGGTTTTGTTGTAAACTCTCACTTCGTTGTCGGAGGGAGAGTAGGAAAAAATCGAGCCGTCGCATAGCGAAAGCACGTATTTGCTTGTGGCTATGTTTACAAGCGAGTTGTGGTATGCCCCGTAGTATTTCCATCTGCTTTCGGGGCGTGCCGTGAGGCTCACGATGAGCATCAGCAGGAGCAATAGCGTTTTCTTTTGCATTTTAGGGAGTTTTTATTGGTCAATATGCCTCGTGCGCCGTATTCCGTCAGTTGTCGGCGGCAAGGTATTGGGCGAGTTTTTGTGCTGCACGTGCGCGGTGGCTCATGGAGTTCTTTATATCCTCGCCGAGTGAGGCAAAAGTTTGCTGTTGTCCTTGTGGAATGAATATCGGGTCGTATCCGAATCCTTGGCTGCCGCTTTTGGCGTGTGAGATAACGCCGTCGACAATGCCTTCAAACAGTATTTCTTCGCCTTTCTTTATTAACGCAATAACTGTGCGAAATCTTGCATTGCGGTTGTTTTTTTCTTTCAGCGCGTCAAGAAGTTTCAGCATATTTGCTTCGGGATCGTGTCGGTCGGGGTAGGCATAGCGTGCGGTGTGAACGCCGGGTAGTCCGTTCAAGGCCTCAACTTCGAGCCCCGTGTCGTCGGCGAAACAGTCGAGCCCGTAGTTGTCGTAAACATAGCGGGCCTTGATGAGCGCATTGCCTTCGAGGGTGTCGGCCGTCTCGGGTATGTCGGCGTTGCTGTTTATGTCTTTCAAACTTAATATCTCGATTCTCGAACCGAGAATGCTGCGTATTTCCTCGAGTTTATGCGGGTTGTTTGTTGCGAAAACAAGTTTCTTCATTCTTATATGGTATATTGAAAAAATAATGTCTGTTATCTTTTAAACAATGTCTGATATTATTCAAATAATGTCTGATATCGTTTTTACGAAATGCCTTGTAGTTTTTTCGGGTTCCTGACGATTAAAAAGAAGCTATGCGTATGGTGCTTTGGCTGTCGGCATTGCTTTTGCGCACAACCTGTATTTGCGGGAAAATATTCTCGCGTATTTGCTGCGTGTGGCTTATGATTCCTACCTTTCGCCCTTGAGCGTTGAGGCTGCCCAATGCGCGTATCACCATGTCGAGGCTTGCATTGTCGAGATTGCCGAAGCCTTCGTCGATAAACAAGCTACCGATGGATATGCGGCTGTTTGAAAGCGAGGCAAGCGCGAGTGCGAGTGCGAGACTTACCACAAATGTTTCTCCGCCCGAGAGACTTGCCACCGGACGCTGTTCTTCGCCCATGTATTGGTCGATGATTTCGAGGTCGAGCGTATCTTCGGTTTTGCGCAGGCGGTATCGTGGCGAGAACATGGCGAGTTGGGCGTTGGCATAGCCCACGAGGAGTTGCAGCGTGGTGTTTTGTGCGATGCGGCTGAATACCATTCCGTTTGCCGAGCCTATCAAGTCGTTCAGTTTGCCCCATTCTTGTGCGTTTTTCTGCAATTCGTTAAGAGCAGGTCGGATTTGCGCCATTTTTTCAAGGCCCGTCTTGTGATTTTGCAGTTTGTGCTTCACCTCATCAAGCATCGTGTCGGCTTCTTTCTTCTTCAAAGTTATAGAAGCTATGCACGAGGAAATGTATTGTCGCGTTTCGGTGGCACGGTCGGGGTGTTCGGGGCGCGACTGCCAGTTGTTGAGCGCAGCTTGTGCCGCAGTCATTCTTTCGCCAGCCAGCACGAAATCGTTTTCTACCTTCTTGAGTTCCGCGCGCATGGCGTTCCAGTCGCAGTTTGAGTTGAAAATCGCAACAAGTTCGCTGTATTGCACCGAGGAATGGTTTTGGTTGAACGCAGATATCCAAGTGTCGATTTGGGTGCTCATGTCGAGTCGCTCCTGTTCGAGCCGTTTGCGCTCCTCTTTCATCTGAGAGCACTGAGCACTGACAGCGCCGAGCGACTGTTCCGCCTTGTGGAGCGCATCTGTCCTTTCGGCAACATTCTTGCGCGCCTGGTCAAGCTTATGGTGGAGATATTCTTCCTGCTTCAAGGGATCTTCGTCGCCAAACATCTTGTAAATGTCGTTTCGGCTTGAGGAAATCAAGTTGTCAATCTCTTCAATTCGCGTGGAAAACTCCATAATCGTGCCGTTGTTCTTCTGAAGATTTGTTTCGAGCATTTTGATGTCGGTTTCAACCTCTCCCTTTCCTTCTTCAAGCTTCTGCAATTCGGCGTTACACGCTTTCCAACGGTTGTAGAACTCTGAAATCTTTTCGCGGAGCAACTTCTGGTCAACGCGGATAAGCTGACGCCAATCGGCAACGGTAAGAAGTTTTTCCAAGTCAAGGTAAATTTCG
Organism: Christensenellaceae bacterium Phil1; assembly: GCA_963626585.1. Classification (GTDB taxonomy): domain Bacteria; phylum Bacteroidota; class Bacteroidia; order Bacteroidales; family Bacteroidaceae; genus UBA6398. The sequence continues at coordinate 5,595 of CAVFYC010000023.1, forward strand.
TGGGCATTGTCGGAATTGCTGTGAATGTTCTCTGCAATTGTAGCGAGGTTGCCTTCGCCCACGCCTATGTTCATCAAAATATCGGAGCGCTTCTTTTGCAGTTCGGCAATGTCGTTTGTTAGGCGTTCAATCTCGGCTGTGCACCGCTCTATCTCGCCATGGCATTTTCCGTATTCCTCCAAACGCTTTTGGGTGTCGCTTACCATTTTGTCGGCATTCTCGAGAAGCATGATTATCATCACTCTCCGCGCATCGGCATTCACTTTGTCGGAACTGTCGGCAAACGTATTGTCGAGCGCAGCGTATTGTTCCCAGTCTTTGCGGTCTCTCGCGATTCTGTTGCCTATTTCCGTGCGTTTTTCAATGAGGCTGCGATATTTTTCAGCGTCCGAACTTTGCATGCTCTTCAAGTTGCTGAATTTTTCCTCGCTTGCATTATATTTTTCGCGGGCTTCGTCGCGTGCGCGTTCCGCATTGCTCACCACTTCGTTCAGACGTTGTTCCGATTCGCTGTGGTATGGGTGGTGGGTTGCGCCGCATACGGGGCACGGCTCGCCTTCCTGCAGATTTTTTCTCAGTTCTTTTATGTTGTCCGCCTGCCCCATGTTGAAATACTTCTCGTGTATTTCGTAAATTTGTTTGCACTTGGTAGTTTCAAGTTCGAGATCGTGCAGTTGGCCTTTGCGGGTTTCTATCGTGATGCTGATGCTGGAAATCTGACTCTCGTTCTTGTCGTACTCACTATACTCGGCAGACAAAGAATCCCAGAGCCTGCGCGCCCCTTGCAGGTTTGCGCGTTGAGTGAAAGCGTCGTTGTAGCTTTTTTGCAGCATATTGTTGTCAACGCCGAGGATTCTGTTTTGCAACTGAGTGCGGTTTTTCTCGAGAGATTCCTTTTTCTGCAAAAGACTATCGATTTCGCTTTCCATTTTCTCAAGTGCCTTTTTCAGCGTCTCAAGTTCTGTGTTAAGCGTTTCCTGCCTTTTTTTCATCGTGTCGGACTCATAAAGCAGACTGCCGTATGACCTTATTTTTTCAAGCACCAGTCCGTATTGGTCGAGCATTGCCTGGTGGGGCATAAGGGATTGCAGAATGTTTTTGCAGTTTCCCGTTTGTTCGTCATACGATTTCAGGGCCGCTTCGCAGGTTTTGATTTTGTTTTCTACCTCAATTACGTCTTTGCGAAGCTGTTCCAAATCGGCCTTTTTCTCTTTTTTTGTGTTTTCGGATATGGCAATTTCGCGCAATATCTCGTGGGCTTTTTTGAAGAACGGTTCTTGTTGGCGCAGGGTGCTCTCGTATTTTGAAAATTCTATCTTTGCTTCGTCGAGATATGCCGTGGCAGATGATTTTTCTCCTTTCTTCTCGGCCTCCTCTTTGGAAAGCGCATCGATTTGCCGCTGGTTGTCCGAAATTTTCGCCTCGTTGATTTGTACGGATATCACCTTGTCGCGAATTTCCGCCACATCGTCGTAACGTTGCAGCTTTTCGCGTTTAAGAGTCATGCTCACGTTTGCACGGTTGGCGTTGTTGTATGCTTCGGTAGCCGCGGCGGTTTTTGCTTCGAGTTCCTCGTAGGTATCATACCAGACAAGTTGTTTCTTGAGATACTCCATGCGCTGCACATAATGCTCGAGTTGCGATTCCACAAGGTTTTTGTGGTTTTCGCATTCTGTCAGCGATGTTTCGTCGAGCACTTCTTTTTGATGGAAATCGTATTCCGTCTGTTTTTCCCGGCAGTCGTTTTGTGCCACCTGGTTTTGCTCGTAAACCACGGTTGATATGTGGTTGTAGATTTCGGTTCCCGTGATTTTTTCGAGCAGTTTTGATTTTTCGTCGCGGCGTGCGCGTAGGAAATTGGCAAAGCTGTTTTGTGCAAGAATTACGGTGCGGGTGAATTGATCATAGTCGAGCCCCACAAGACGTTGGATATTGTCTTGCACTTCACGCGGATCGAACGTACGTTTCCTGGGAGCTGTTTGCACGAGAGTTCGTGTAACGCTGTCGAAAGTGCCTGTGCGTTTCACTCTCACGCTCCAAGTGGCTACGAAAGTGCCTTCTTGCGTAAGGAATTCCACTGCGCACGAACCTTCGTTCTCTCCACGGCGAAGCACGTTGCGTGTGTCGTAGCCGTGAAGCCGGTTGTTTTGCGCGGTGTTGGTGCTTGCGGCAACGCCGCTGCTGTTTCTTTCGCGCAATGCGAAACGTGGTGCGCGATTGTATAGCGCCAGGCAAATACAGTCGAGTATTGTGGATTTGCCTGCTCCCGTGTCGCCGGTTATTGCAAAGAGATCGGCAGAGCGGAGCGGTTCCTGTGTGAAATCTATCACGTGTTCGCCTTTGAGCGAAGTGATATTGTTTATGATTATCTTGCGTATGTACATATCAAAAGGGCTTTATAGCTCAGCCTCGCGTTCTTCGGCTATTTTCTTTGCCGTGTTGAATTTGTCGATTAGTTCCTGCGGCATATCGTCGCCGTTGTTGCGCTTGCCATATTCTTTCTTAGCCAGATTCAGAGGGTCGAGTTGTTGCAGTTGTGCCTCTGTCTGTACTTCGATTTCCTTGATATTGCTGCTCATGTTGCCCGGATTTCTCACGATGCAGAGCAATGCGGCGCGTGCGGCGTAGCTTTCTTTTATGGAATGCATTGTGGCAGAATCGGGGTCTTCGCTAAGGCGGATTTCCACGTAGGGCCAATCGTATGGCGATGCATTTTTCTCAGCCTTGGCCAAAGATTCTGCGGCGGCAATGGCTTGCTGTGGGGTGGCCGTGCCTTTTTGCGGAATGGTGAGCAGGTTGCGGAGCGGACGATATTCGACGGGGTTGAGCGTAACATCGCCTTCCGTGTTGATGTTCACTACATTTACGCCGTGTTTGTAGCCACGTTCGCCAAACGACATGGGCAGTGCCGAACCTGAATAGCGTGCGTATTCAAGCCCTGCCACACGTTGTGCTTTGTGGATATGCCCAAGGGCAACGTAGCTCAGGTCTTCGCAGAACTTCGACGCGTCCACGTTTTCCTCGCCCCCTATTATGATGCGCTCGCTATGGTCTTCGCTGCTTATCTCGCTGCCGGTGGCATAAAAATGTGCGGCAAGAATCATGCGCTGGCGTTTGCCGTATTGCTTGCGTGCCTCGCCGATGAGATTCTTGAAGAATTTGCCCATGCTCTTGCTGAAACTGTCTTCCTTGGGCAGGTCGGCAGCGCGCAGAAACGGCACGGCGAGACATACCACTGTGTCTTCGGCATTGTTGCGCGCGTGGAGTGGAATAATGAGGTTGTTGAAATCGGGATTGTCCTTGCTGTCGGTATGCAGGCAGCCGCGCACGAAAACTCCCAAATCCTCAAGAACGGGCGAAGATGCCTCAAGACGCGCGGCGCTGTCGTGATTGCCGGCAATCACCACTATCTGGAGCCCGGGATACTGCTTCACGGCGCTGCTCAGAAAGTCGTAGTAGATGCGTTGTGCCTCGGCCGACGGATTGGGGTTGTCGAACACATCGCCCGATACCACAAGGGCATCGGCATTGTGCTCCCCGATTTGCCCGAGAAGGAATTCGAAAAAATGGCGGTGCTCGTCCGCGCGGTCAAATTCGTAGAATGTATTGCCGATATGCCAGTCGGCAGTATGTATAATCTTCATGTTCTTTTGTTTCGTTGCAATGAAACGCATGCCCTGCGCCGTAGGGCTATCGTCAACGCCCGGCGCATGCCGCATGATTAACATACAAAGATAAAGCATTTTTTATAGCGGAGCGCAATCAGTTGCCCATAAAATGCGGCGCAGTTTTCATTCCATCCACATTGCTCCTGGTGTTTTCTGCATGGAATTTTGCGCAAACGGCAACGCTCAGTTTTCCCCCTCCCAAATGAAGATTTTTTGCCCCAAAAGCATGCCGTTTTTACGATATCCGATATCGTAAAAACGATGTCAGACATAATTTAAATTCCGACGCATCTAATTTAAACGAGATGCCTTGTCGTAAAAACGTGATAATGAATAAGTTTCGCGGCGTGCCGAAAAGACTCTCCGAAAAGCAATATGTTTTGGACAGAAACGCTTTGAAAACCACCTTGTTATACATCATTGTTTCCCGAAAAGCGATATCATTCGAAAAACAAAAAAAGAGCGCACCACCATTACAGCGATGCGCCCCACAAAACTATGGAAATTTCAATGAAATTCTTTAGTCGGAAAGTTTAGCTTTGATAAACTCGCGATTCAAACGCGCAATGTTTGCCACGCTCTCGTTCTTGGGGCACACAGCCTCGCATGCACGAGTGTTGGTGCAGTTACCAAATCCGAGTTCGTCCATCTTTGCAATCATAGCCTTTACGCGCTTTTTAGCTTCAACGCGTCCCTGCGGAAGGAGAGCAAACTGGCTCACCTTTGAAGACACGAAGAGCATTGCAGAACCGTTCTTGCAAGCCGCTACGCACGCACCGCAGCCGATACATGTGGCACAGTCCATAGCCTCGTCGGCATTGTCTTTCGGTATAAGTATAGCGTTTGCATCGCGCGGCGCACCTGTGCGCACGCTGATATAACCGCCGGCAGCCTGAATCTTGTCGAAAGCCGAACGATCTACCATGCAGTCCTTGATTACAGGGAACGCAGCCGAACGCCAAGGCTCAACCGTGATAACATCGCCGTCGTTGAAACGACGCATATAGAGCTGGCAAGTGGTAGCGCCCGTCTCGGTCTTGCCATGAGGCGTGCCGTTGATATAGAGTGAGCACATACCGCAAATTCCCTCGCGGCAATCGTGGTCGAAAACAAACGGCTCGCTGCCTTCCTCTACAAGTTGTTCGTTCAGGATATCGAGCATTTCGAGAAACGAAGTATCCGTTGGGATATCTTTCATGTCGCGCTCGTCAAAATGTCCCGGATCTTGAGGGCCGTTCTGCTTCCAATATTTTATCTTGAAACTTATTGTATTAGCCATTTTCGTGTTGTTTTTAATTGTTAGTAAGAAGTCCGGACATTTGTTAGCTCTTGTAGTTACGAGTCTTGACTTCAATAGCCTCATATTTGAGCGGTTCCTTGGTAAGCTCGGGAGCCTTGGAATCATCGCCCTGATATTGCCAGCAGCCTACGTAGAAGAAATTCTGGTCGTCGCGCTTAGCTTCGCCTTCTTCGGTCTGGTATTCCGAACGGAAGTGTCCGCCGCAACTTTCATTGCGGTGAAGAGCATCATAAGCAATGAGCGAGCCCATAGTGATGAAGTCGTTGAGACGGATAGCCTTGTCGAGCTCCACATTGATGCCCTCTTTGCTGCCGGGAACGAAAAGATCGGTTTCAAATTCCTTGCGGATTTCCTTAATCTTCTCCAAACCGGTTTTAAGACCCTCTTCGGTGCGCGCCATACCAACATATTCCCACATAACTTTGCCCAATTCCTTATGAATTGAGTCAACAGATTTCTTACCCTTGATGTTCATGAGATGATCAATCTTGTCCTGCACAGCTTTCTCGGCGGCCTTGAATTCAGGAAGGTCGGTAGAGAAACGAGGTACGGTGATTTGGTCGCTAAGGTAATTCTGTATTGTGTAAGGAAGGACGAAGTATCCGTCAGCCAAGCCCTGCATAAGAGCAGAAGCACCAAGACGGTTAGCTCCGTGCTCGGAGAAGTTACATTCTCCGATTGCAAACAGACCAGGAATGTTTGTCTGCAATTCATAGTCAACCCACAAACCGCCCATAGTGTAGTGGATAGCGGGATAAATCATCATGGGGTTGTAATATTTCACTCCATTTATTTCCTTTACGAATTCGCCCGGATTTACATCGGTTATCTCTTCGTACATATCGAAAAGGTTTCCGTAGCGCTGGCGTACAACATCGAGACCAAGGCGACTGATTGCCTCGGAGAAGTCAAGATAAACGGCCAAGCCGGTATTGTTTACTCCGTAGCCGGCATCGCAACGCTCTTTGGCGGCACGCGAAGCCACGTCGCGCGGCACGAGGTTACCGAATGCGGGATAGCGGCGCTCCAAATAATAGTCGCGGTTTTCTTCGGGAATGTCTGTAGGTTTGATTTCGCCTTTCTGAAGTTTCTTGGCGTCTTCAATGTTTTTAGGAACCCAAATGCGTCCGTCGTTTCGGAGAGATTCCGACATAAGCGTAAGCTTTGATTGCTTGTCGCCGTGAACGGGTATACATGTGGGGTGGATTTGCACGTAGCAGGGGTTTGCGAAATAAGCGCCGTGGCGGTAAGCAGCCATTGCGGCGGAGCAGTTGCAGCCCATTGCGTTTGTGGAAAGGAAGTATGTGTTGCCGTAGCCGCCTGTTGCGAGCACCACTGCGTGGGCTGCGAAGCGTTCGAGTTTTCCGGTTACGATATTCTTTGCGATGATACCGCGTGCACGGCCGTCAATCATCACCACGTCTTGCATTTCGTAGCGGGTGAAGAGTTCCACGGTGCCTTCGTGCACTTGGCGCATCAATGCGGAGTATGCGCCGAGGAGGAGCTGCTGTCCGGTTTGTCCTTTGGCGTAGAATGTACGGCTCACCTGCACACCTCCGAAAGAACGGTTGGCGAGGAGTCCGCCGTATTCGCGTGCGAAGGGTACGCCTTGAGCCACGCATTGGTCAATGATATTGGCACTAACTTCGGCAAGACGGTAAACGTTTGCTTCGCGTGCACGATAGTCGCCGCCTTTCACGGTGTCGTAGAAAAGGCGGTAGATTGAGTCGCCGTCGTTCTGGTAGTTTTTTGCTGCGTTGATACCGCCCTGGGCTGCGATAGAGTGTGCGCGGCGCGGGGAGTCTTGAATGCAGAAGTTGAGAACGTGGAATCCCATTTCGCCGAGCGATGCAGCAGCCGAAGCGCCTGCAAGTCCGGTGCCCACAACGATTATGTCGAGCTTGCGCTTGTTTGCGGGATTCACCAAACGCTGGTGAGCTTTGTAGTTAGTCCATTTCTGCGAGATAGGACCTTCGGGAATTTTTGAATTTATAGTTGACATATCTTATGTTTCTTGTTTTGGTAGGCTGGCGTCCCATGGGGAATGCCTTCCTACGTTTGTTATCTGTATGCTATTAATTTATCAGCAAGCGCCTCCGCAGAAAGCGTATTTCAAAACCACTGCCACGAACGCAAGCACTACTATTGTTACGTAGACAGAGCCGATTACTTTCCAGCGGTTGAACCAAATCTTGCCGTTGATGCCGAGAGTTTGGAAAGCACTCCAGAAACCATGGGTGAGGTGAAACCACAGAGCCACGAGCCACACGATGTAGATTACGGCATACACGGGGCAGCCGAATGTCTGGGCGATGTAGCCTGCGCCGTCGGTTGGCATCAGGTCGCCTTCAATCCCGCTAAGTTCTGCAAACATCATGTTTGCCCAGAAGTTGTAGAGGTGGAGCAACAGGCCCAATATCACGATGACACCGAGCACGAACATGTTTTGCGAAGCCCATTCCACCTTTTCGGGACGCGATGTTACGGCGTAGCGGTTGTTGCCGCGCGCTTTGCGGTTTTGCAGCGTCAGAATGAACGCGTAAACAAAATGCAAGGCAACCAAGAAGGCAAGAGCCAAAGTTCCTGCCACGGCATACCAGTTGCTGCCGAGGAATTCACACACGCCGTTGTAAGCATCTTCGGAAAAGAGCACTACAACATTCATGGCGGCATGGAAAGTGAGGAAAAGAATCAAGGCTATACCGCTTATCGACATAACCACTTTCTTTCCAACAGATGAATCATATAACCACATAGATGTTGGATTTAATTATTGATGTTAATGTTTTTGCTGTTTGAGAAAAATTCTAAGTGTGTGCAAAGTTATACAATTCCCTAATTTCTGCAAAAACGAAATGGCGAAAAAACGCACCATTTTGACTTCTGTCGAACAATATGGTTTGTTGTAAAAACGATATGGCTTGTAATTTAAATTATGTCTGACATTGTTTAAATTATGTCTGACATAATTTTTGCGATAAAGCATCTGATAAAAAAGGCGAGGGGTATAACAGGAAAATAGTTCTGCAATACTTTGAAAATCAAGCGATGGAGCAAACACAAAGCCGCCGGAAAAATTTCTCCGGCGGCTTTGTATGATTTTTATGTCCCTTTATTTGTTTTCCGAAAGGTATTTGTCGAGCGCGGCAGTTATTGAAGGAGTTTCGGGAGTGGGCGCGGCAACGTCCATTCGCAACCCTACTTCGTTCACGGCCTTTTGTGCCGAATTTCCGTAGCATACAATGCGGATATCGCCCTGCTGAAAATCGGGGAAGTTCTTTTTCAACGCGTGCACACCGGCCGACGTGAAGAAAATCAGCATATCATAGTCAAACTTTTCCTCGGGCTTGAAATCGTTGCTCACCGTTCGATACATCACGGTCTCTTTGTATTTCAATCCTTTCGAGTCGAGGGCGGTTTGCATCTGGTCATCGTGTACATCACTTACGGGAATAAGATATTTCTCTGCCTTGTGTTTCAGCATCACAGCCACAAGCTCGGGAAGTTTGCCCGATGTGCCGAAAAATACCTTGCGTTTGCGGTAAACCACATACTTCTGAATATACAACGCCACGGTTTCCGAAATTCCGAAATACTTCATGTCTTCGGGAATAGTGGTTCGCTGCTCCTTGGCAAGGCGGAAAAAATGGTCAACAGCTGTGCGTGAAGTGAAGACTATTGCAGTATAGTCAAGAATATTAACCTTTTCCTTGCGGAAATCCTTTGCGCTTACACCTTCTACCTTTATAAACGGACGGAACACGAGTTCCACTCCATACTTTTGCGCAATATTGAAATAAGGTGACTTTTCTGAGCTCGGTTGCGGTTGTGATACCAGAATTTTCTTGATCATTTCTTTAAATGTTCACTATCAATATTTCGTTGAAATACACCAATGCTTTCCAGAGTAGTAGCACAGGTATCAATTCCAAGGTACAAAAGTACGCAATTAAATGGACTTGGCTAAATCGGTAATTGAAAAATATTTGTTTACACTTGATTAGCAGAAGCAATTTGAAAGTTGCGACTAACAAAATAACCACTATTTCGAGTGTTTTGAACGTCAAATCGAAATATACAACAAGCAGAGCAACGATGAAAAGCGACAAGCCCATAAGCGTAACGGTCAGAAGATAGGAATCGAGCCACTTGCGGTTTTGCTGGCGGTCGAAAAACACCCAGTTCACGAATTTGTAGACAACGAACTTTGACGCAAAATAGAGCAGGCCGATTGCCGTGTCCATTCCGAGGAGTATGTAGGGCGAAATCTGGTTGAAAACTTCGGTGAGGTTAAGTTGCGTGTAGTCGAAAAACAATATTGCCACCGTGAGGCAGGTTTGCACCACGAGGAAAGCCTGTCCGCGGATTTCTGAATTGGTGCTTGTTGAAAATCTGCCGTCTTCCGTTCGCGAATAAAAGTAGTTCTTTACCTTTTCAACCAATGTCCTTATGTTTCGGGCTATGAACATTGCTGCGATAAAGAAGCTAAGCAAAAGCAGTCCCGTAACATAATCGTCGTTGCTCAGACGGTAGTCTACCGGTTCGGCGGCCATTCCCAACTGGTTCACGCGGAGTTCGGAATGGAAGTAGTTCTTGTCGGTAAAATAATTGTTCCTGACGTCAAACTGTTTGAGGTCGACGTTTGCAGGTGAGCCTTTGAGCCCGGGAATATAGAGGGTGTCGGGACGGGTTGAGAGCTCGGTGAGCGGAGGTATGTCCATCATTGCCTGCACAGCCGAGTCCTGTTGTTCGGGAGTGGCGTCGGCAGGAAGCATACGCAATATTCCCGCTACGGTCTTGGGCTTAGCCTTTGGGAGCACAGACATCGTGTCGGCGGTTTCCTCAAAAGAGTAACTGCTCACGGAGTCCTGCGGAAGGGGTAACGGGATAAGATTCATTGCTTGCCTTGGAGTTTGTTCCGGTGGGGTAGTGGTTTTTGTGGTGTGGGATTAGAGTTGCGCCATCTTTGATATCGTGGTGTCCCACTGCGGTGTGGTTCTTGCCAGAAGCAATGCCTGCTCGGGCGTGTCGGCTGTTTTCCACAATTCCCCGTATATCTCTCGCATGAAGTTCTCGCTTATTGCTTTTTTGAGCATTTCAATCAGCGGGTTGAAGTATCCCCGCGTGTTGAGAATCACTATCGGCTTTGCGTAAAGCCCGAGCTGCTTCCATGTGATTATTTCCATGAGTTCTTCGAGCGTTCCCACACCTCCGGGCAGGGCTATGGTGGCATCTCCGAGCGACACTATTGTTTCTTTGCGCACGTGCATGTCGGGGGTAACGGTCAGAGTTGTCAGTCCGTCCCTGCACCAGCCGTTTTTGACCATGAATTCCGGAATCACGCCGGTTACTTTTCCGCCGGCATCGAGTGCTGCGTCGGCCAGAGCGCCCATCAGTCCCACTTTGCCCGCACCGTATACCACTTCTATGCCTTCGTGTGCGAGCAGTGTGCCCAGTTGTGCGGCGGCGTCGAGGTATTCCTGCGCCACTTGCGAACTTGATGCCGCGTAAACGGCTATTCGTTTGATGCTGTCCATGTCTTTCAAAAATAATGCCCGACGCATTCACGGGCGGTGGATACGTCGGGCAAAATTATAGAATTATCTTTTAAATTCCGAAGGTTTCGCGTATTTTGTCAACGTAGTCAAGTTTCTCCCATGTGAAGAGTTCCACGGTTTCTGTCCTGTCTCCGTAGTACGCGTTGTGGTAAGTTTTCGTTACCACCTGCGGTTCGCGTCCGAAATGTCCGTAGGCCGCTGTTTCTTCATAGATAGGATTGCGAAGTTTCAGGCGCTCTTCTATTGCGTAGGGGCGAAGGTCGAAAATCTTGCCTATCTTCTCGGCTATTTCGCCGTCGGAGATTTTCAGATGTGAGGTGCCGTTGGTATTCACATATATATTGATGGGCTCTGCCACGCCTATTGCGTAGCTCAGCTGTATCAGCACTTCATCGGCCACGCCTGCTGCAACGAGGTTCTTTGCTATGTGGCGTGCGGCGTAGCATGCCGAGCGGTCTACCTTCGAGGGATCTTTTCCCGAGAACGCTCCTCCTCCGTGTGCTCCGCGTCCGCCGTAGGTATCCACGATGATTTTGCGTCCGGTGAGTCCGGTATCGCCGTGAGGGCCTCCGATTACGAATTTGCCTGTGGGGTTGACGAAATATTTGATGTTGTCGTTGAAGAGTTTCTTCACCGCTTCGGTCTTAATTTCGCTCACCACGCGCGGAATCACTATGTTTACAACGTCTTCGCGTATCTTGTCGAGCATAGCCTTGTCGGCGGCGTCTTGATTGCCGTCCTTGGCGTCCACAAACTCGTCGTGCTGGGTGGAAACCACTATGGTGTCGATGCGCACGGGTTTGTTGTTGTCGTCATATTCCACGGTTACCTGGCTTTTTGCATCGGGGCGGAGATAAGTCATCACCTTGCCTTCGCGACGAATGTCGGCAAGCACCGTTAGAATCTTGTTGGCGAGCGCAAGGGTAAGGGGCATGTAGTTTGCGGTTTCGTTGGTGGCGTAACCAAACATGATTCCCTGGTCGCCTGCTCCCTGGTTTTTGGGGTCTTCGCGCTCCACGCCGCGACGAATGTCGGCGCTTTGTTCATGGATAGCGTTGAGCACTCCACACGACTCGGCTTCGAATTTGTATTCTGCCTTGGTGTAGCCTATGCGACCTATTGTGCGGCGCACCACATCGTGAAGGTCGAGATAGGTAGAGGTTTTTACTTCACCTGCCACTACCACTTGGCCAGTGGTAACTAATGTTTCGCAAGCTACTTTGGAGTTGCGGTCGTAGGCGAGCAACTCGTCAAGCACGGCGTCCGATATTTGATCGGCCACCTTGTCAGGATGTCCTTCTGACACTGATTCGGAAGTGAATAAGTAAGCCATTTTTTATAATGTATTTATGTGCGGCGCGTTTTTCGCGCTCACACGGGTTAAATTGTCCTCTCTTTGCGGGAGTGGAAGGCTTTACTGCACAATCTGTCTAAACTTTGCGGAAACGCACATGGTCGGCTTTGTAGATGACCATTGTTTTAGCATTGTTTTTAAGTGGTTGCAAGCAGCCCAAATCTATCCACCCTACAAGTGTCGAGCCTCGCGTTATGACGTCTGGCTCTTTTCACGCTGCAAAAGTAGTACATTGATTTTTTACGGCAAACATATTGGCGATGTTTTTTCAATTAAATTTTTTCGCCCGCCTCAGCGGCTTTTTGCAAAGGGTTTTCAGTGCTCCAAAGCCGATTTTGGAAAAGTCTGTAAAAGAGATGTTTGAGATGAGGCGGAATATGGCTTTTACGAGGTCTGACCTAATTTAAATTAGATGCGTCGGAATTTAAATTTCATGGCCCGGAGTTTTCACGAGATGCCGTGTAGTTTTTCCGCCTTGCGGAAGCGGCTTTTCGGCGCCGCAACTTTTCAGCCATATTCAGCATCTTGTGCCGATGGTATGCCGGGCATTGTTTGTAATGTGAAAAAGCGTTTCGTTTATGAAAAATACCCCCCCCATTTTCGCCCCCTTCGTTTGTTTTTCTAGCGTAATAAACGGGAAATGCGCAAATTTCCTGCCCTTTTATATGCGTCGTAATGAAAAAATCATTAAGTTTACACCCCGATATCAAGGGAAACATTTTTCTTATAAGAACCCTATTTTATGTTTAATCAAAAATAAAAACACGATGAAGAAATTTTTTCTAAGGCTCAAGCTGTTTGTTGTGGCTTGTATTCTGGGAATTTCTTCGGGTGCTTATGCTCAAAGCTACGAAGCCGACGAGAGCTCACCGCTCATCACCACGGTTTCGCCTGAAGGCGATACACAGCTCACGAGCAACTGCACCTGGGAACCCGAAGAAGGCAACGACAACAACATTGAGGAGAACAATGCCGCTTTTTACAGCGTAGGCAATTATCTCGGCACGTTGATCGACGGAAGCCAACAGACCTATTGGCATTCCGATCCCAACAGAAATCTTAACAACGAGGACCTCTACATTCAGGTAGACCTTATGCGCAACGATTTGGCGCGTATGTATTTCCTGTTGAACCGTCGCAACGATTACTACACGCCTACAAATACGTACCGCAAGGGTGTTACGCCGGTGCATCTCGACATTCAGGCAACCAACACCCCCGAAGACGAAAGTTCGTGGAAGCTTGTAAAGCAACTCACCGACATTCCGCCTTCAATGGACGACTCCTACAATTGGCCATATATGACAATGCTCGAATTTGACCAGCCCTATCAGTATCTGCGTCTCATTCCGCGTTTGGCAGCTACGGCAAGTTTGACCGACAAATACGCCTATTGGACAATTTCGGAGATACAATTCTATCCCGTAAAGCTTATCGAAGACAATGCAGTGATTCTGCAAAATCTTGTAGACAGTATCTACGACCTGAAACGCGATTACCAGGCCGGCACAACCCCAGGCTATGTTTCCGAGGAGGCACTTGCAACCTACAACGAGAAATTTGCTGCAGCGCTTGACGTGCTCGATACTTCTACCTCGCAGGAAGAACTTGCCGCAGCCATAACAAGTCTTCGCCAGGCATTCTATGATATCAACGCAGCCGTGATTCCTATCACCGAAGGCTACTATTTCATTGAAAGCGCCTATGAAAACTTTATCACCAAGCAGAATGCCGTCAAGGCCTTCTATTCTTCCGACACCAACCTCTTCTGGGGTACGCTCAACGAGGAGGATCCTTCATACTATTACTATGTGAAGCCACTTGAAGACGGCAACTATTCAATTCGCTGCGGCGCAAACGACATGTATATCAACACCGTTGACGGCGATGCCAAGATATCTACCGTGCTTGTGCCTATGTCGAAAACCGACACCCTACATCAGGTAATCACTCCGATAGGCAATGGCTCCTACTACTTGTCAAATACTAAAAACAAATACCCTTATCACCCCTTGAGCAATAACGCCGGCGCCGGCATGGGCGGCAATATTGTTCCCGCAAGTATTTGGGAAGAAGTTTCCACTTGGAAATTCGTCGCAGCCGATGCTTCGAATCTTGACGAACTTATAAATAATAAGAAGAAGCAAGAACAGGCTCTCGCTTTGATAGATTCGCTCAAAGAGCCGCGCCTCACTTCGTTCAATATCAAGTCGCCGACCAACGGACTCATAACAGCAGCGTCGCAGATGTCGAGCAATTGTGTTTGGAGCTCAGGAAATGATGTTAATACCCTCATCGACGGAGACCACGGCACACACTTCCACTCCACCACCGCGATGAATCTTAACACCGACGATGAATATTTGCAAGTAGACCTCAACCGCTCCGACCTTTCTAAGTTCACAATCGAATATTGGGGCCGCAACGACGGTGCAGGAAAGGGTGTAGACTGGCACGATAGCCCCAACAAATTTATTATAAAGGCTACCAATACTCCCGACGACGCATATTCGTGGAAAGAGATCACTACACTTTCAAACGGTTTCCCCGATAATGTCGACGATGCCCACTATGTTTCTCCGCTCATCGATATGAAGGCCGCTTATCAGTACGTTCGTTTCTATGTCAAGGGCACAACTTCGGGCAACAGCTATTGGAATCTCAGCGAGTTCCAACTTTATCCCGAACCAATGGAGGCTGCTTCAAACTCCCTCTATACAAAAGTTCCCGAGATGAAGAAAGCTATTGACGATCTCGATGCAATTATAAAGAATGCCGACGAGCATATCAACAATCTCACTATCGACGGAACTGAATTGGCAGGTATCAGCGAACCTCTCGCCGTTATAAACGACCTTATCAACAGCACAGACAGAATTCAAGCCATTGTAAACAACGCTACAACCCTGGCAAGAAAACTTTATGTGAACAATACTTCAGAAGATATCGGTCTCATTAAAGAAGTTAACACGAGAAATGACGGCACCAACCAGCTTTCGAGCAACTGCACCTGGTTGACGATTACCGAAGACAACGATAATTATTCTTTCAACGAAGCGTTTATAAAGGATAACTACAATCTTCTTGGCACCCTCATAGACAATGACGACCAGACCTATTGGCATTCCAACCCCAGCGGTTTCAGTATCAATACTTCCGAAGGTTATTTGCAAATCGACCTCAAGCGCAACGACGTATCTTCGTTCGCATTCAGAATAGACCGCCGCAACGACCTTTATAATGGCACTAACCGCCGCGGTACAGCTCCTCGAACAGCAATTATATATGCTACGAATGACGATGCTATCGGAGGAAATGTTGACGGTGCTTGCAGCGAGTGGACCAAGGTTGCTGAACTTTCAGACATGCCCGATCCTAATATAGGTTCTTATTGGCCTTATTTCTCCGATGAGATTACTCCCGACCAGCCTTACCGTTATCTGCGTTTCCGCTTCACATCTGCTATTCCCAATTACGCATATGTTTCGTTCAGCGGCTTCCAGGTTATTGAAGGCAAAGACCTTTATGATCTCGACAACTCACAGTATAGCTACGTTGAGGGTATGAAAGCTGCTGCCGACAAGATGATTTCTCTTTCCAAGGCAGTACAGGCGAAACTCGACGAAGGAACTGCAACCATCACCGACGGCCAGGAACTTCAGGAGGCTATCAATGCTGTTGAAGCCCTTTATCAAGACAAAGATGCCTTTGCTTCTCTCATCAGCGAGGGTCAGAAACTTGTTGAGAACACTGAAACGGGCGACGAAATCGGTCAGCTTACCGACGAACAACTGCTTATAAATCTCGACGAAGCCATTACAAATGCAGAAAGTAGCGAGAAATATACCAGTTCCGAAGAGTTCAATAAAGTTAAGACTGCTCTCGAAAATGCTATCGAGGCTGTTTACGACAATGTCAAGTCGGTAGAACCGGGCAAATGGTATTACATCAAGAGCGAAACCGATGACGGAGATTCTGCTCCCGCTAACTATTATGGCGCACGCGATGAAGTTAAGGGTACAGCGCTTTACGTGCTCAGCAAGATAGGCAAGGGTGAAACCGAAGGCGATTATGGTTCGAACGCTCAGCTTCGTTGGGGTATGGACGACATTAAGAATGTGCCTACCGAGGGCGATATGGATGCTCTTTGGCGCTTTGTTGAAGTTCCCGACAGTCTTGGTTATGGCAAACGTGCTTATTACATTCAGAACATGCGCACTGGTTGGTACATGGGTAACGCTACAGCCGGCAGCGACTGCTATATAGCTGAAAGCTCCAAGCCGTATCCTTACAGAGTAGTATTTATTGGTCGCAATCAGTTTAATATTGAAACTCTTAGTGGTAATCATCCCAACAAGATTATTTCCTTTGGCGACAATGCACGTCAGATTCGTGTTGACGACATAGCTTCTGACTACAACAACCGTGCTTCTTTGACTTTCGAAGAATTCAGTGCAGAAGAATATCCTCAGATTGCTTTGCGCTACGAGAACAATTCGGCACGCATCGTTACTCTGCCGTTTGCAGTGCGCGGTCTTGACCTCAACGACAATGTTCACGCATTCCAAATCCACAGCCAGCCAAGCGAGACCACTATCGGTCTTGTTGAGAAGACAGAATTTGAAGCAGGCGAGCCGTTTATTCTCGTTGTAGGCGATACTACTCAGTATGCCGACAATAGCGATGTAACCGAAATCATGGTTGAAACTCCCAGCGACCTTTCCATTGTAACCGATACCGTGAACGGTCTCGTTCCTGCCTTGGATGGTGCTGTTCTCAGCGCTTCGGGCTATGGCTACTTCAATGAAAATGTGCTCTGTGTTTCAGATTCCACCAAGAAGAGCGTAAGCATTTACGCCCACAGCGGTTACATCACTCCGGGTCTCATTACTGCAATGGACGGTGAGCCCGATGTTGTAATCAATGTATTTGGCGACGGAATTCTCAACAGCATCAAGAAAGCTGTTCTCGAATCCAAGACCACTGTTGACGTTTACACCGTTGACGGCACGCTCGTTAAGCGCAATGTCAAGGCTGCTGATGCAACCAAGGGTCTTGCCAAGGGCATCTATGTGGTAGGCAAGAAGAAAGTTCTTGTGAAGTAAACAAATCAGAACGCTTTTCGGCTAACGCCGAACGGCATATAAACTCTAAGAAATCCCGTGCAGAAACTCCTGCACGGGATTTTTTCATACCCCCTCGAAACTCCACAAAAATTCCAAGGCATCTTGTAAAAACGATGTCTGATATTATTTAAATAATGTCTGACATCGTTTGAATAATGTCAGACATCAGAAAAACGATATCCCATATGCTTTTTTGCACCTCTTATTTATATGTCTCCGCGAACCTAATCGAAAACATATTGCCGCAAGCCAAGACCCATGCTGCGCATGGCGGAAAAACTACACGGCATCTTGTGAAAACTCCGGGCCATGTAATTTAAATTCCGCCGCATCTAATTTAAATTTGGTGGCCCGGAATTTTCCCCTCCAAGGCACACCGTTAAAACCCTGCCGTAATGCATTGAAAAACCGCCTGTTTACAGCTAAAAACCGCCGTAGGCTTTTTTGCCGCAATATGTAAGACAAAAAAATGGTATATTTGCAGTTCATAAAACTAACAGACATGAATATAGCATTGATAGGTTACGGAAAAATGGGGCACATGATAGAGCAGATTGCCATTCAGCGTGGCCATAAAATAGTATGTGTGGTGGATATCGACAACCGCAATGATATCAACAGCGACGCATTTCGCAGCGCCGATGTGGCAATAGAGTTTACCGCCCCCTCGTCGGCTTACCAAAATGTCAAGGCCGCTTTTGCGCAGGACGTGAAGGTGGTTTCGGGCAGCACGGGCTGGCTCGCCGACCACGAGGAAGAAATGAAGCAACTTTGCGAAAATGGCATGCACACCCTATTCTGGAGCAGCAACTTCAGCGTGGGCGTGGCTATCTTCAATGCCCTCAACGCCTATCTCGCAAAACTTATGAACAACTACCCCTCGTATGACGTCAAGATAGAAGAAGTTCACCACGTTCACAAGCTCGACGCGCCCAGCGGCACGGCAATTACGCTCGCCGAAGGAGTGGTGAAAAACCTCGACCGCAAGAGCGGGTGGGCAAAAGGCGTGTTCACCGCCCCCGACGGCACACAGAGCGGCACAGACAACGTGGCGCCCGACCTTGTTCCCATCGACAGCATACGCCGGGGCGAGGTGGCTGGAATACATTCTATAATATACGACAGCGAAGCCGACAACATCACAATCACACACGACGCCCACAGCCGCAAAGGCTTTGCCCTCGGCGCTGTGCTCGCTGCCGAATATGCCGCAACCCACGAGGGATTCCTCACAATGCACGACCTTTTCAAGTTTTAACACGCCGTAAAAATGACATCCGACAACAAACCCACGGCAACGGAGCCCAAAAAGCCCACGCCGCTCAAAATACGCATAGCATTCTGCGCCTTTTGGCTCGCATGCTACTTCGCCTTTCTCATATGGATTCGATGTTGGTGGGGAATAGTCTTCGCCCCGCTGATATTCGACGCCTACATCACGAAAAAGGTAAAGTGGGGCTGGTGGAAGAACATAAAAAACAAGAACAGGCGTACACTTATGAGCTGGGTAGATGCAATCGTGTTCGCACTCGTTGCAGCCTATTTTGTGAACAACTACTTTTTTCAGAACTATGTCATACCCTCGTCTTCGCTTGAGAAAAGTCTGCTCACAGGCGACTACCTTTTTGTGAGCAAGATGAGCTACGGCCCGAGAAAGCCAATCACTCCGCTGTCAATGCCCCTCGTTGCAAACGAAATGCCTGTTACCGGAAGCAAAAGCTATATAGAATGGCCGCAATGGAAATACGATCGCGTGAAAGGCTTTGGAAAAATCAAGCTGAACGACATCGTGGTTTTCAACTACCCTTCGGGCGATACCGTGGCCACAGCACAAATTCAGCAGGACTTTTACAGTATGTGCTATCAGGCCGGCCAGGAACTCTATCCCGTGGAAAATATCGACTCCCTGCCCTGGCCGGAACAAATGAACGAGTTTGCAAAACAATATTCCTATGGCCGTAGCTACATCGTGGGACACCCCGAAGAATTCGGCAAAGTGATTTCGCGCCCCGTCGACCATCGTGAAAACTATGTGAAACGTTGTGTGGGCCTTCCCGGACAAACTTTGCAAATAAAGAACAAGATTGTTTATCTCGACGGAAAACCGAACAAAGAGCCCGACAATGTTCAGTACGGCTACGTGGTAACGTTTAAAGCAAATCTGCCCGACGATATGATTCGCTCGCTCGGAATAACGCAGGAAGACCTCGGAGAAACTTCGCCCTACAATCCCGCAACGCGATACATGCCTCTCACGAAAAAAGCATTGGCTGTGCTTCGTTCGCGCCCCGACATCGTAGCTTCGATAACCGAGGAGCCGCCTTTCAACCGCAACCTTTATCCGCTCGACATGGCCAAGAATTGGACCGTGCACAATTATGGGCCAATTTGGATACCGAAACGTGGCGCCACTATCCGATTAAATAAGGACAACTACGCAATTTATGAACGCCCGATACGGGTGTACGAAAAAAACAACCTGGAATTGCGCGACGGAAATATATATATCAACGGAAAACAAACCGACAGATATACGTTTAAGTTGGACTACTATTGGATGATGGGCGACAACCGCGACCGTTCGGCCGATTCGCGCTTTTGGGGATTTGTTCCCGAAGACCACATAGTGGGCAAACCGATTCTTGTATGGTTCTCCCTGGACAAGGATCGCGGACTTTTTGACGGCAAGATACGCTGGAATCGTATTTTCCGCTGGGTTGACAATATTAAATAGCCATATAAGTTTCACGGGACTTGCGGAGATACAAAGGAATACGGGAGGTTTTGCGCACACTGGCTGTGTTTTTGGCAGCCTGTATGATATTGTGTCTTGTGCGTCAGTTTCTCGTGGTGCAATATAGCGTTTTGTCTCCGCGTCCTGCCGTGCCGTTGAAACAGGGCGACCGCATAGTGGTTTTCAGAACAAGCTACGGTGTGCGCCTGCCGTTTCCCGAAATTTTCCAATGCCGCCGGCTGGGTAGCAAGATGCCCGGGCGTGGCGATTTGATGGCTTTCAATCTTCCCACCGACACTTCCCGGCAAATCCCTTCGCGCACGGTGTGTGTGGCGCAGTGCCTGGCGTTGCCGCGCGATACGGTGTGGCTCACGCGAGACCTGAAAGTTTCCACACGCCAAGGCAGGGAAACATTCCCGTTTGTGGTTCCCGCACGCGGCACACGCGTCAAGGTTACAAAATGGAACGCCCGGCTGCTTTGCAATACCATTAACTTTCACGAGCCGTGCCATTGCGCCGAAATGATAGGCGACACGCTGATGATTGACGGCCACACGGCGAGAGATGTGATGTTTACGCAAGATTATTTCTGGGTTTACTCGGGCGCGCAGTCAAACGTGGACGATTCCCGCTCCTATGGTCTGGTGCCGAAGAGCCATCTTGTGGGAAAGGTAGGCTTTGTGGTGTATTCGGTGATTGATGGCGCGCCGTTTTACAGGTGTCTCCGCCCCGACAGGTTCTTTGTAAATCCCGTTAAACCGAACAAATGAAAAACTCTGTGCTGCTTTCGTCGGCCTATATGCCGCCCGTGCAATGGTTCACCAAACTTGTGGCGTATTCCAAGGTATATGTGGAGCAATTCGACCATTATTGCAAACAAACATACCGCAACCGCTGCATAATTGCCACGCAAGCCGGAACGCAGGCATTGACTGTGCCCGTAACGTTGCCCGAGACCAAAACTTTTATGCGCGACGTATTGATTAGCGACCACGGAGATTGGCGGCATTTGCATTGGCAATCTTTGGTCAGCGCCTATGAAAACAGCCCGTTCTTCGAGTTTTATGCCGATGATTTCCGACCTTTTTTCGAGAAGGACTATAAATATCTGTTCGACTTCAACCAAGAGCTCACTGCCATGCTTTGCCGTTTGATAGATGTGGAATACAGCCCGGTTCTCACCGCAGAGTATGCCGATTCCGCGCTGCTTGAAGCCGATGATTTCAGAGATGCGATAAATCCCAAGCACCCTGCCGCCGACCCATGTTTCGTGCCGCAGAAATACTATCAGGTGTTTGCGCAGCGCAATGGCTTCAAGCCAAACCTTAGTGTGGTTGACTTGCTTTTCAACGAGGGGCCGGAAGGAATTATCACCTTGAAAAAATGCGCAAAACGCTGAGCGTTCCGCGCATTTTCGGTTGTTGGGAAAAATACATCTGATGTCGTAAAAACTCCGGGCCACCAAATTTAAATTAGATGCGTCGGAATTTAAATTCCGGGCCTTGGAATTTTTGCGAGATGCCGTGTAGTTTTTTTGATGTCTTTTGCAGCAAAATTACAAAGCCCCTTTTTCAAAAAGAACCTTCACCTTTTCCACAGTTTCCCTTATAGATTGCAGCCCGAAAGCCTCGGGATTCAAATCTTCTACCGCAATCCATTTCAGAGCCTCCGCATCGTCCGAAGCTATAGGCGTTTCGCCCTCGGCAAGATGCACCAGAAAAATGCTGTCGGCCGTAGGCACGTCAAATCCGGAGTATCTGTAACTGTTGTGCATTGAGAAAAGCCAGCGCATGTCCTTTACGCGGCAACGCGTTTCCTCGTATATTTCGCGGCGCATGCCGTCTTCGATAGTTTCTCCCGGGTCGACGAATCCCCCCGGCAGGTCGAGCGTTCCCCGTGCAGGCTCAAAAGCACGACGGCTCACGAGAATTTCGCCACGACTATTGACAATGACGGCAGCAGTTGCCGCGCTGGCATTCATATAATAGGTGAAGCCGCAATTTTTGCAGCGTTTGGAACGATTGTCATTGGCCGCAAATTGCGCGCTGCCGCATCTCGGACAAAATTCAAAGAGAGCCAAAGGGTGTTTCTTGCACATGATTTCAAAGTTTTATGCTTACAATTTAGAAACGGCCGCATATACGCCATATTATTTGCGCCGGCAAAAAAACGCCAACCCGCGCGCGCCGAAACATGTGGCGGGGCCAAAGCGCGATGTAGCCCGAAAATTAGTAACTTTGCGCCCGAAAACGAAAGATAATGAAGAAACTGTATATAGAAACCTACGGCTGCCAGATGAATGTGGCTGACAGCGAAGTGGTAGCCTCGGTGATGAAAACGGCAGGCTATGACGTGGCGGAGAAAATAGACGAAGCCGACGCGGTGTTCCTTAATACTTGTTCTGTGCGCGACAACGCCGAACAGAAGATATACAACCGTCTCGACGCGCTCAATGCAATGAAACGCGGCAAGCGCGGCAAATTGATTATCGGCGTACTCGGGTGCATGGCCGAGCGGGCAAAAAACGATCTTCTCGACAATCATCACGCCGATCTCGTAGCTGGTCCCGACGCCTACCAGATGTTGCCGCAACTTATTGCGGAGGCAGAAAACGGGGAAAAGGCTATCGACGTAGCTTTGTCAACTGTAGAAACTTATTCGGAGATTATCCCCGAAAGGATATGCGGCAACAGAATTTCGGGATTTGTCAGCATAACTCGCGGGTGCAACAATTTTTGCCACTACTGCATTGTTCCTTACGTTAGAGGGCGTGAGCGTTCGCGTGCGCCGCAGAGTATTCTAAACGAGGTGAGAGACCTTGAAAATAGAGGCTATAAGGAAATAACTTTGCTGGGACAGAATGTGAATTCCTACGATTTCACGAGCGACGAGGGCGTACATACGGGCTTTCCCGAGCTTCTTCGTATGGTTGCAAAGGCTGTGCCGCAAATGTGGATACGTTTCACCACTTCCCACCCCAAGGATATGAGCGACGACACGCTTCGCGTGATAGCCGAAGAGCCGAATGTATGCAAGCACATACACCTCCCGGTGCAGAGCGGCAGTGATAGAATTCTCAAGCTCATGAACCGCAAATACACCAGGCAATGGTATATGGAGCGCGTGGCTGCAATTCGCCGCATTGTGCCCGATTGCGGACTTTCCACCGATATATTCTGCGGATATTGCGGCGAGACGGAAGAAGACCATGCGCTGTCGCTCGGATTGATGAGGGAATGTGGCTACGATTCCTCGTTCATGTTCAAATATAGCGAGAGACCGGGAACATACGCTGCGAAACATTTTGAAGACGATGTGCCCGAAGACGTGAAGATACGCCGTCTCAACGAACTGATTGCGCTTCAAAACGAACTTTCGGCAGAGAACAACCAAAAGTGTATAGGCAAAACGTTCAACATACTGATTGAAGGAGTGAGCAAACGCAGCCGCGAACAGCTTTTCGGGCGCACGGAGCAGAACAAAGTGGTTGTATTCGACCGCCAAAAGGCGCACATCGGGCAGTTTGCCAAAGTTAGAATACTTTCAGCCTCGTCTGCAACGCTTCATGGCGAACTTGTGGAAGAATAATCCGCAGACAGAATAAAAGCAAAACGATATTTTAGGAAACAGATGAAACGCCGTGCACGCAGCACGGCGTTTTTGTTCCCCCCAACCGCATGAAATCAGAACTTTGTGCGTTATGGAAAGTGCGGGAAAAAGAGGCGAAAAAACTACACGGCATCTCGCAAAAACTAATTTAAATTCCGACGCATCTAATTTAAATTTGGTGGCCCGGAGTTTTTACGATATC
>CAVFYC010000024.1:0-28832 GCA_963626585.1 Christensenellaceae bacterium Phil1
AAATTAGATGCGTCGGAATTTAAATTTGGTGGCCCGGAGTTTTTGCAAGATGCCTTGTAATTTTTCGGGCAAGCCAATATAGCTGAAAAAGGCTTGCTGATGTCGCAAATTTTCCCTACTTTTGAACTGCCGCTTTGCGGATTGCCGGCAAAGAGATGCCGGCGAAAATCTGCCCTACGAGCGGCTCTATTTTTGAGAAAGGCGTTTACTACGTTTTCTTCTGACAAATTGAAAATTAGGAACTTTCAAACCATATTCAGAGGATATATGCAGTGGACGTCTACCCATAGTGTGAATTTCGCACGGCATAAGTGCGCCCTTTCGTCAAGAAAGGGTGCACTGTGTGCGTATATCATACATTTGGCGTAGGCTTCATCGCTTCTATTCTTTGGTGTAAAAGGTCTCCTAATACCTCAATTTGCAAGGAATATAGAAGTGATGATTCCTGCGCCAAATCTCTTTTATAGACCAACCATTCACCAATAAAACATATACCGCTTGGGGAGTCGGCGGAACGCAACCAATGCCGCCACATGGACAAGCAGCAACTCATCAACAAGATAAAAAACATAGAAGGGCTTACAAACGAAGAAAAATCCAAGCTCACCGAACTTCTGAATACCGAGAAGAAATACGGACTCGTATGGGAAGAAAAACAAGAAGACATCGAGAAACGCCTTGAAACCGAACTGCCCGTTTTGCAAGAAGTAAAGGAGCGCGCAATAACAAGCTCCTCTCCCGATGCGCCCAATCATATTTTGATAGAAGGCGACAACCTTGAAGCGCTCACCGCCCTAAGCTACACTCACTCGGGTAAAATAGACGTGATCTACATAGATCCGCCCTACAACACGGGCAACAAAGATTTCGTCTACAACGACAAATTCGTTGATCGCGAAGACGGTTATCGCCATTCCAAATGGCTTTCGTTTATGAACAAACGCTTGCGAATCGCCAAAGGTCTGCTTTCCGACAAAGGCGTGATATTTATCTCTATCGACGACAACGAACAAGCGCAACTCAAACTCCTATGCGACGAAATCTTCGGAGAAAATAATTTTGTAGCCATTATTCCTTGGAGAAAAAGAACAGCAAAGTCTGATGTGCCTCACTATTTATCTCAAGATTACGAGTGGATATTGTGTTACGCAAAAGAACAATTTTCAGCAGGAATACAAAAAGAAACACGCAAGTATTTTGAAACGCCGGACTTTCCAAATAAACTTTGGAGGGTTCATGACATGACAACTCAACGTTCTGCTGTTGAACGTCCCAATTGTTATTTTACTATTATCAATCCCCAAACAGGAGAAGAATATCCGGCAAATACTAATAGAGTATGGGCGAATAATGAAGAAACCTTTAAGATTTATTATTCGCAAAATAGAATTGTATTCCCAGGAGATTATGATTTCTTGAAGATTTCAAAACCAGTAATTCGTTATTGGAAAGAAGATGATGAAAGAAAAGCAGGAGAACGTTTGGGTTATACAACCGCAAGTTCCTATATAAATGAAAATGTAGGAATGACCCAAGATGGAACTAAAGATATAACAAATATTTTTGGCGAGAAAGCATTTGGATTTCCCAAGCCTTTGTCTTTGATAAAATACATTTTAAAAATATCAAATCCTCATTTTAAATCAAATACAACCATCCTTGACTTTTTTGCAGGCAGTGGCACAACGCTTCACGCCACAATGCAATTAAACAACGAGGACGGGGGAAAAAGAAAGTGTATACTTGTTACGAACAACGAGAACGGGATTTGCGAAAACGTAACCTATGAGCGCAACAAAAGGGTGATAAACGGATACACCACGCCGAAAGGCGAAAATATAGCGGGACTCAAAGAAAACTCGCTGCGGTATTACAAAACCTATCTGCTGCCGCGCGAAAAAACCACGGCCAACATGCGCCGCCTGATGCTTCTCGCCACCGACATGCTCTGTATCCGCAACGACGTTTACGCACCTGCCCCACTCGCCGGCAAAGATATTAACAACGACATCGCACGCTATTTCAACGACGGCAAACGACAGATGCTCGTGGTCTATCGCGAAGAAGCCATTGAGGGATTGGTGAAAATCATTCTCCAATCCCCGCCCACCGAAAACAGGATAAAAACCTACGTGTTCTCGCCAAATTCCTACGCCTTCGACGAAGATTTCTACGATGTGGCCGACCGCGTGGAACTCTGTGCTTTGCCCGACGCCATTTACAACGCCTATCGGCACGTGTTGCCCAAACCGGAAAAACAAAATGCCGAAAAAAACGAAAACAACGAAACATCAGCAAAACAATGAAAAGCTTAAAATATCAGCAAACCGCCGTAAAGGAACTTGTAGAGAAAGCCATGAGATTGATGTCGCTTCCCGGCAGCCGCCGCACGCTTGTATTCAAAGCGCCAACGGGAGCAGGAAAAACGATAATGGCTTCAGAAATGCTTATGCGCCTCAACGAAGAAATTCCCGACGATCCCCAATTGCCCTACAACGAAGTTGCTTTTATCTGGATCGCACCTAACAAACTACACCAACAGAGCTACTTTAAAATGAAATCGTTTTTCACCGAAACAAAAGGGCTCCGCCCGGTGATTTACGACGACATCGACCATTCTACATCGGGTTTCATTCACGCAGGAGAGATTTTGTTTGTGAATTGGGAGAGTATAAACAAGGACAACGCTATTATCGTGCGCGATTCAGAGCAAAACGCATCGCTTTACGACCTTACGCGGCGCACGCAAGAGGAGCAAGGAATTCCGATAATCGTTATAATCGACGAGGAACACCTGTTCGCAGGGCGTTTGGCAAACAAAAGCGAAACTGTGTTGAAGAAAATCGACCCGAAAGTGGAGATAAGAATTTCGGCAACGCCCACCACAAACAATCCCGACGCTTTTGTAAACATTCCACGCGAGGAAGTTATAGCCGAGGGCATGATAAAGGAAGGCGTGGTGCTTAATCCGGCGCTCGACTTCAATTCTCCAAACTCCTCGCTCAACCAACATTTGATTCATCTGGCTTTGCAAAAACGCGAAGAACTGGCCGAGGCGTACCGAAAACTCGGCGTAAACATAAATCCCCTGCTCCTGATACAATTGCCAAACGACGGAAGCGAAAAGATGACCGACGAAGACGAAAACGTGCGCAAGGAAGTGGTGGAATATCTTGACCTGATAAAAGGGATAAGCACAGCAAACGGGAAACTTGCCGTTTGGCTGAGCGCCGAAAAGGCAAACCTTGACGGCATAGAGCGTTTCGACAATCCTACAGAGGTTCTGCTTTTCAAGCAAGCCATTGCCATGGGTTGGGACTGCCCCCGCGCAGCGGTTTTGCTTATTTTCCGCGAAATTAAAAGCTTTACTTTTACAGCGCAGACCGTGGGGCGCATTCTCCGCATGCCGGAACAGCATTTCTACGAGGACGATATTTTGAACAAGGGCTATGTTTATACCAACTTGAGCAAAGACATTATCAAAATTGTGAACGAAGATATGGATTACCTCTCGAGTCTTCACGCCGTGAGGCGCGAGGGGCTTTGCAATGTGGTATTGCAGTCGGAATTCTGCGAACGTCCGGCAGAAAGCCGCAAACGTTTGGGCGCGGATTTCAAGAAAGTTTTGTCCGACTGCTTTTGCGAGAAATATTCCGTGAAGAATACGGGCTGCACCATATTCACATCAGAAGAATTGGACGGCAAGGAAATTCCACAGCCCGGCAAAGAAGCACGCGAAAACCAGCAAGTGGTAAACCGGCGCACCGTTGGCGAAAAACTGAAATTCGCAATCCAAGGCATTGGGATAGACATCGTGGACGACCAGACCATTACCGGCGAAGTGGGAACGGTGAGCGTGGAGAAGAAGGTGCATTATGTGCGCACCACACAGGAACTTAGCAAGGCTTTCTTCGCTTTTTGCTCAAAGTCCATGGGCGCACGTTTTGAAAAAGTGAGCATCGCGACTTTAGGGTATGCGTTAAAGGAAGTATTGTATGGGATTTTCGGGCTCGAAGAAACCGACGCGATAAAAATGGTGCTCTACCACGGCAACCGCCCCAAGATAGAAGCCGTTGTAGGTTTGGCACTCGACCGCTATTATGAAATACTGAAAAAACGGCAAACCGAGAAATCAGAAAAATCCTTTGAGAAATACGATTGGGAAGTGCCGGCCGACAGACTTTACAAGGAAGACACGCATTTTGTAAGGGAGGACGTGGAAGACCATGCGCTTCTGCCGTTCATACAACTCCAAAAAGCCTCACGCCCCGAGGAGCGTTTCGTTGCTTTTCTCGAAAAAAACAAAAACCACATTGACTGGTGGTACAAAAACGGCGATGCCGGAAAACAGCACTACGCCATAAGCTACACAGACATAGCTGACAGAAAATCTTTGTTCTATGTAGATTTCGTGATACGCATGAAAAGCGGGCGCATCTTCCTTTTCGACACAAAGACAACAGGCAGCGACCCAAATGCAGCCCGAAAACACAACGCGCTAATCGACTATATTGACAGCGAAGAGGGACAGAAACTCAACCTTGGCGGCGGAATAATAATCGAGGACGGAGAAAATTGGAAATACAGCAAGGCGAAAATTTCTGACACACTCAACACAAGCGAATGGGAATGCTTCTATCCCGATGAAAATTAGACATTTGACGTATGTAATCGCAAGGCGAAAAAACACATCGGCATCTCGCAAAAACTCCGGGCCACCAAATTTAAATTCCGCCGCATCTAATTCAAATTAGATGCGGCGGAGTTTTTACGATATCCCATCTCGTTTTCTCGGCATCAAATCTCGGGATTATTATATACCCAATCATAAGTGCAACATCATGTATCGGTACTCCCATATACAACAAAAGCGGAAAGAAAACTTTCCGCCTTTGCAATATATCTTGTGAAATAAAAATTATTCCGCAATTTCTTCGGGCTTCATGTTGGTATAAACATTCTGCACATCGTCGAAATCTTCGAGCAAGCCCACCATTTTGTCGATAGTCTCGCGCTGTTCCGGCGTAACCTCTTTAAGATCGTTGGGGATATATGTGAATTCTGCGCCTATCACGTCAAAACCGTTTCCTTCAAGATATTGCTGAATCTGTCCGAAGCTCTTGGGGTCGCCATAAATGGTAATGGAATTTTCTTCCTCGTCTTCATCATATTCATCATCAACTCCGAAATCAATCAATTCGAGAATGAGTTCGTCCATATCCAGCCCGTCCTTTTTATGGAAAGAGAATACGCTTTTGTGGTCGAACAGGAATGCAAGCGAGCCCATTGTGCCGAGATTCCCGGAGAACTTGTTGAAAATAGAACGCACATCAGCCACCGTGCGGGTGGGATTGTCTGTAAGTGTATCGACGAATACGGCAATTCCGTGGGGACCGTATCCTTCGTATGTCATATTTTTGTAATCGCTTTGGTCTTTGTCGCAAGCATTCTTTATGGCACGCTGAATATTATCCTTCGGCATGTTTTCGCGCTTGGCATTGGCGATAATTGCACGCAAGTGCGGATTGTTTTCAGGTTCCGGACCGCCCTCGCGTACTGCTATAGTGATTTGTTTTCCGATTTTCGTAAACGTGCGAGCCATGTGGCCCCAACGTTTCATCTTTGTCGCTTTACGATATTCAAATGCTCTTCCCATTGGTTTGGTCTTTTATATTTTATATTTGAATGTTTTTGGATTATCTCTGTTGCGCCCCTATCTGGCGGGTGAGGTTGTTGAGAATACTCTTCATCACCTTGTCAACACGTTCGTCGGTAAGCGTGCGTTCAGGGTCTTCAAGCACAAAATTCACAGCGTAGCTCTTCATTCCCTCAGCAATGTTCTTTCCTTCATACACATCGAAAAGTTCCACGCTCTTAAGCAATTTTTTCTCCGTATTGAATGCTATGCTTTCGATATCGGCGAATTTCACATTGTTGTTTACCAACAGCGCAAGGTCGCGGCTCACAGGCGGATATTTGCTTAGTTTGGAATAAACCACCTTGTTTTTGCGCGTAAGTTTCATGAGGTTCGTCCAATTGATATCGGCATAGAACACGCCGCCGTCAATATCGAATTTGCGGAGAATGGCTGATTTTACGATTCCCACAACTGCAATCGTCTTGCCGTTGCGTGCCGTATATTCAAGAGACTTCGACAGCAATTCGCCGTCGCTTTCTTTTATCACGAGAGCAGACTTTTCCACACCCAAACGGCGGAAAATATTTTCCACATGGGCTTTAAGTTCAAACACATTGACTTCTTCGTTTCCCTTAACCCATGAATTGTGTTCGCGCTTGCCTGCCAGCCAAATTCCGAGGTGGAATTCCTCGTTGTAAGCAGACATATGGTTTTCGCCATCGGCTTTTGCAGCGTTGTAATGGTAGCAATTTCCAAATTCAAAGAACCTTATGTCTTCGATCTTGCGGTTAAGATTGCGCTGAACGTTTTCCAATCCGCCGAAAAGCAATGTCTGACGCATAATGCCAAGATCTGAACTCAACGGGTTGACTATTTTTACGCCATTGTCCAACGACAGTTTTTCCAATGACTCATAATATGAAATCTTGGTGAGCGAATTGTTCATCACTTCATTGAACCCGTAGCCCACAAGTTGCTCGCTAACTATATCTTTAAGCTTGTGCGAGCGATCTTCTTCGCCCTCGATTGTCAGAGTTGAGTTTATGGCCGAAGGAATCTCCACATTGTTGTAACCATATATGCGCAAGATATCCTCAACTACGTCGCAAGCACGCGTAACATCGACACGGTAGGGCGGAACAGCGAGTTTGATTCCGTCTTCGCGGTCTTCAAGGATTTTCATCTCAAGGCTCGTTACGATTTCCTTGACTATATTCTTGTCGAGTTTCTTTCCTATGAGATTGAAAACGTATTCGTAGTTAAGGTCAACAACGAAATCTTCAACGTCTCCCTGTTTCACGTCTTTTATCTGCATTGAAATCGTTCCTCCGGCAAGTTGTTTTGCAAGAATAGCGGCTTGTTTCAGTGCGTATATCTGTCCTTGCGGGTCAATGCCACGCTCGAAGCGGAAACTTGCATCGGTGGAAAGTCCATGACGACGCGCGCTTTTACGAATCCATGTGGGATTGAAATAAGCACTCTCGAACAAAACGTCTTTGGTAGTCTCGTAGGTTCCGGAACCTTTGCCGCCAAACACACCGGCTATACACATCGGTTCTTCGGCGTTGCAAATGGCAAGATCCCGGTCAGACAATTTATGTTCCACTCCGTCGAGTGTTACAAACGGGGTGCCTTCGGGCATGGTACGAACTACGACCTTGTTGCCTTTTATCATGTCGGCGTCGAAACAATGTAGGGGCTGGCCGTACGCCATCATTATATAGTTTGTAATGTCTACTATATTATTTATGGAGCGCAAGCCTATTGTTTCGAGTTTCTTCTTTAACCATTCGGGGCTTTCCTTTACTACGCAATCTTTGATGGTTACTGCGCAGTATCTTGGGCAGGCCTCGAAATTCTGAACATCTATATCAATATTTAGTTCCTCGTTGTCAACAGCAAAAGAGTCCACTTCCGGGCGATGCAATGAGGTTTCGTAGCCATTGCGTTTGAGCCAGGCATACAAATCGCGCGCAACGCCGTAGTGGGAGCAGGCATCGGCGCGGTTGGGAGTGATGTCAACTTCAATCACATAGTCGCTTTCCAAATTATAGTATTCGGCGGCGGGCGTTCCTGGCTTCACGTCTTGCGGAAGCACTATTATGCCGCTATGGTCATTGCCTACGCCAATTTCGTCTTCGGCGCAAATCATTCCGAAGCTGTCAACTCCGCGCAGACGCGACTTTTTGATTTTGAATTCCTGGTCTCCGTCATAAAGCACACAGCCTATCGTTGCAACCATCACCTTTTGTCCGGCAGCTATATTGGCTGCACCGCAAACTATCTGCACCGGTTCTTCTGCGCCAAGGTTCACGGAACAAACATGCATGTGGTCGCTGTTGGGGTGAGGCTCGCAAGTGAGCACCTCGCCTACCACAATGCCTTTCAGACCTCCGCGTATAGCGGCTACTTCTTCAAGAGAATCTACTTCAAGTCCCTCCGATGTTAGCGCATCGGCAACTTCCTGCGGAGTAAGTGTGAAATCCACATACTCCTTAAGCCATTTATATGAAATGTTCATAATCTGATTTTTGTCAAGTTGAATGCACGCCGTTTCCTGCCTTATGGAGTAGGTACAATCATGCAAATTCGAACGCAAAATTACAACTTATTGAATTAACACTGAAACAATGACAAAAAAAAATAGGACATGGCTCAAATTATCTCGGATATCGTTAAAAACGATGTCTGAGATAATTTAAACTAGATGCCTTGGAATTTAAATTATGTCTGACATAGTTTTTGCGATATCGCATCACATTAAAACGGCTATTTATAGGAAGCTTTCCGACATACGTCAGAAATATCGTAATAATACGAACTTAATTTGGGAGACTTGGATAAATAGATTAACTTTGCCCTATATTATATGGTATTACCTATGAGACGAATAATCCTTTCGATAATAGTATCCGCCCTTACCGCATCTTTCGTTTCGGCACAATATTCTTCACGCTACCGTGAGCGAGAGAAGAAACCTACATACAACGAACAGATTGTGAAAAAGTACATTGATTCGATTGCAGTGATAATAGCTATTGATTCAATCAAGGCCGCGATGAACGAGGACGAAACTATTTTGAACAATCCATACTATTATCCTCTTTTGCTCCACCCCACAATGTACAACATGCCGGTGAAAGACATAATGCAATCGCCATGGAAGCCCTCGCGTGTGGTTGAAGACAAAAAATATCTGCCGTCGGCCTACTCGCTCTTCACCGACAGCGTGCAGCAAAGCATGACAAACACCCTGATGTGGGCTTACACCAATGTGCCGTGGTATATATCCACCACGCAAAAAGACATTGAAAACGCTGCAGGCATAAGAAAAGAAATTATAGACCAGCCTGTAAAGGAAATTACGCATATCACGCCACAAAGCAACGAGCAAGTAGACCTCGGAATAGAAGATGCTTCGTACAAAGTCATTACCCGTCGCCCTAATTTCTGGGCTTTCAGCGGCAAGCTCTATTACAGTATGGGCCAGAACTACTTTTCGTCGAAAGGAGCTCAGAACAACAATACATTCAGATTGGAAACAGAACTGAATGCGAACTACAACAACCAAAAGAATCTTACTCTTACAAACAATGTAAAAGCCCGATTGGGTTTTACAAGCCAGAGCAAAGACAAGAAGCACAAATATCTTACAAGCGACAACCGCGTGGAAATGACAAACCAATTGGGATTGAAAGCAATCAAACACTGGGATTATACACTGTCTCTCTATTCGTGGACCCACATATACCCCAAATACGCGAGCAACAGCGATTACGTTACCGAAGATTTCCTTTCGCCCGTTAGCGGAAACATTGGTGTCGGTATGAAATATAGTATTGATTTCTCTACAAAGAAACGTGGAAAAGTTTTCCACGTAGATGCAACGTTCTCCCCTCTGTCATATTATGCCGTTTATTGCGACCGAAAAGCATTAAGAAACAGCAAAGGAATTCCAGGAAAGCACCACGCCTATAATTCATTTGGTCCGTCGGTAAGCATTAACTATTGGTGGCAAATTGCAAAGAGTATCAAAACAAGCGGGAGCATTTATTATTACTCAAACTACCACCGTGTGGAAGCCAGAATGCAAAACACAATAGATTTCACAATTAACAGATATCTCACAAGCAGTTTGTATCTGTATCCAACGTTTAACGACAACCGCTTTGTCAATGGAAAACGAGAGTTGTTTAATTGGCAAGAAACTTTATCCATGGGATTGACTTTGACGTTCAACAAATAAAAAACGAAAAGCCATGACGTTTAAACCTAAATATATTGCGTTGCCGGTATTGCTGGCTTTGTTTTCAAGTTTCACGGGCAAATCGTGTCAAAACCCAACGGGGGGAAACGCATCTCTGACGGAAAGCCACCAAGCTGTGCAGCCGGCAGAGCCTGCAAGGTATATAAAAAAGGTGAAACCGGCGGAAGGTGCATCGGCAATAAGCACAGATAAAAAGAGCACCGCCGGGAAAGAGCGCTTGATTGAAGTTCCGGCGAAACTTCGCGGCACGCCGGAGCGCATGCTTTACCGCATGGCTTACACACTCTCTTTCAATCGCGAGACAAACCAGCCAAATTGGGTGGCATGGTGTTTGGAAGATTTCGAAACCGACGGAAACATTGCCCGACGCAATGAATTCCTTGCTGACGAAGACATTCCTCTGCCTCATCGCGTGGAGACGAAAGATTATAGCGGTAGCGGTTACGACCGCGGGCACATGGCTCCTTCGGCCGACATGAAATTTGATGCGCAGGCCATGAAAGAATGTTTCTACATGAGCAACATTTGCCCCCAAACCCACACATTGAACGCAGGAGCTTGGAGCAAATTGGAAAGTGCATGCCGCCGATGGGCTAACAAGTTCGGACGGGTTTATATTGTTTGCGGTCCGATTTTCAACGACGGCAAACAAAAATCAATCGGAAAAGAACATAAAATCCCCGTGCCCAAGGCTTTTTTCAAATGTATCTATGCTGTAAACCAAGGCAAGCCGCAGGCAATCGGTTTTATAATGAACAACAATTCTTCGAAACAGAACATGAACGCTTCGGCAATGACTGTTGACGAAGTGGAAAGCATTACCGGCATTAACTTTTTCCCAAATCTTCCCGACAAGATAGAGAACAAAGTGGAAAGCGAATACTCCATTAAAAACTGGCAATAAGAAAAAGCCAAGACTTTCACGTCTTAATCCCACTATATCAGAAGATTTTCATCACGTCATAGGGCGCAAAAAAAACGACATAAAACATCGGATTTACTCCGCCGCATCTAATTTAAATTCCGCCGCATCTCGTAAAAATTAGATGCGGCGGAGTTTTTACGACATCGGACATTGTTTTTTACATATCCCTTGCTGTAAAAAACAAAACCGCATGCCCCGAAAACGACAACTGATTTCCGTTAACTGAAATGCATTTTCATTGCCATTTCCAAGACACAAAAACTCCCTGCACAAGAGTATGAAAGGTTTACTGCGCAGGGAGTATGTTTGTTAAGCCGTAAATTCTGTTGCGCTATACTTTAAGGAATATACGCTTGCGGTACAAAATATACAGGAACAACCAGCATGTGGCTATCCACGAGATTTCTTCGGCCACTCTACGCAGATTTTCCGGCGCAAGATTTATGCAGCCGTCAAAAACCCGGTGTTGAATTCCGTCGAGAAGGTTGAAACGTTGCGCCATATATATTGTAATGGAATTCAAACCTATTACAACGAAAAACTTTGCCCATTTGCGCCAGCCCTTCACGTCGATGACATAATAGAAAATTGCGAACATTATGAGGGAATAGCCTGCCACTGCGCATACAAACGAACTTGTCCAGAGGGCCTTGTTTATCGGAAATACAAAATCCCACAACCAGCCGATTATTGCCATTGCCACGCCCGAGACAAACAGGCCCAAAGCCTTTTTGTTGCCCGACACGTTTTCCTTTCTCACCCATTCACCGCTCAACATGCCGAGCAATGCTGTGCTTATCGCAGGAATTGTGGACAGCAAGCCTTCGGGATCGTATTCAGGACGGAAAGAATGCGCACCAAGAATCACCTTGTCAAGCCAGCAGGCTATGGAACCCTCTTTGCTGAATATATCGGCCCCCACAGGTGCGTCGGGCGATGGAATGAAAGCCATTACCAACCAATATCCAACAAGTATTGCGGCCACGATAGCTATACGGATTTTGTTGTTTTTCACTGCCATATAAATAAGAGCGCCAAACATCCAGCCCAAACCAATGCGCGACAGCACACTGCAGAACCTAAGGTTTGCGAAATCGAAAGACAGCAATCCGTTGTACAACAATCCCAACAGCACAAGCATCAGGCCACGGCGCACAACCTTCAAGCGGATATCACGCTGCGACTTGCCTTTGTCCAACTGGTTTTGCAAAGAAAATGGCCACGTTACCCCGGCAATGAAAAGGAACAAGGGAAAAATTGTGTCATGATGTCGTAGCCCCTCCCATTGGGCATGATCCATCTGTTCTTGGATAAATCCCCACGTAGATGAGTCGGGAAACAGCGCGGCAATGGCCGCAATGAGAGAAGCGCCGCCCATGATGAAAATCATGTCAAATCCTCTGAGCGCATCAAGAGATTCTAATCGTTTCATATCAATTGGTATTTAGAAATATTCCTATAAAAACCACGCACCAGGCGTTGCCCGACATACGGCAACCGACATATTCGGCCTTTCCTTGTATGCCTAAACGCGAAGTTATGTAAAAAATCTTATACAAACGTATTGTTTCGCGACTTTTACCGCAACAAAAAGAAACGGCAACAGGTTTTGTACCACCAAAACGCGCTGCCGTTAGTCTATAAACATATCATATTGTCATTTCACGCCATGCCGATGGTCCCACCACAAATATATTCCTGCCAATATCGTACCCGAAATGGAATGCCACACACAACTTATGGCACAAGGCAAGACGGCAAGCGGCTGAGATGCGAAGAAATTTCCCGCCAACACCGTGGCAAGCCCCGCATTCTGCATTCCAACCTCAATACTGATGGTGCGTTTTTTCGCTACATTGAACTTGGCAAGCCACCCGGCGCACCAGCCAAGCAAATAGCCCAAGCTGTTGTGGCAGAAAACTACGGCAAACGTCCAGATAAACAACATAAATCCGCGCGCAACCAATGAATCGTGAACTGTAGATATAACTCCGCCAACAATCATCGCAAGGCAAATCACGCTTATGCCGGGCATTATTTTCTGCAACGTAGGAAAACTCGGACGCTTGCTGAAAAAATAATTCAAAGAGCAACCTATAGCTACCGGGATAATGGTTACAATCAAAATGTTGGTGAACATACCAACCACATCAACCGCTACAATTTGCCCGGCAGTGAGTTTCATTAGAAAAGGAGTCATAAACGGCGCGAGCAAAGTTGATGCGCACGTCATTCCAACCGAGAACGCCACGTCGCCATGGCACAAATACGACATTATGTTGCTTGAAACTCCGCCCGGACAGCACCCCACAAGCAATATGCCTATTGCAATCGCCGGATTAAGGTGAAAAACATGAACCAGCAGGTATGCCACGCCCGGCATAATGATGAACTGCGCCGCTGCACCTATGAAAATATCAAACGGACGGCGTGCAAGTATCTTGAAATCCTCTGTGGTCAACGTTAGACCCATTGTCAGCATAATGATTCCCAGTATCACGGTTTGGGTATTCCCTCTCACCCAATCGAAAATGTGGGGCAGGAAAAATGTAACGATTGCTACGCCTATAATAAAAAACGATGTGTAATTTGCAAGCCATCTGCTCGCAGCCATTAAAATTCTAATCATCACACTAACTGTTTTAGTTGTTACACATTATAATTAAAGCTGTGAAACTTCCATTCCACAGCTTATTATTCCTTATCTCGTTTTTCTATTTCGAGGGCTCGGGCAATTTTAGATTGTCAATGCCGCCCGTTACCGGGTTTACAAACACCTGCGTCTCCATCTTTTTATTGAAAAGCTCGGCGCCAAGATGTTCTACATTGCCGAATTGTCCCATTGGATAGGTTGCAGAAACATAAACATTGTCTCCGTCAAAAATCTTGACGTCCACGTCAGACGGGACATTGTATCTCACGTCGAATACCTCCTTTTTCTTTTTTTCGGTAGGCGTTGGCGCAGGAACAGTGTGCTTGTCCTTTATGCTTATATATATCGGCGCGCCGGCAAGATCGTCTGCCGCCACCGGGCCAAGCTTTTTTGAAAAGCGGAAAAGCACATCTTGTTTGTCTTCCGTGGGCAAATAAACAAAATCGAACGTACGCGTTTCAACCGTCTGCGTACCTTTGAACAATTGCAGCAAAGCCCGTTCCTGCAAGTCGAGACTGTTTATCATCAGTTTCAGTTGTTCTCCGTCTTTGGGCATATTGTCGGCTTCGCCTTTTGCGAGGGCGGAGCGCGAGTCGCGTATGTCATAAATTTCCGCAGCGGTGAGTTCTGCCTGTTTTGAGACGCTGCTTGCAGCAAGTATCTCCTGATTCATATAATCGCGCGGATTAAGGTTGTCGTTCTGCACTGTAGGTTTGGGGATATCGGGAATGTTTTCCACGGCAGGCGCTTGTGCATTTATCGACATCAGTATTCCCGATTTTGTAAGCCCTACCAAAGGCGCCGATGTCTTGGAAGCGAGTTTCACCGAAAAGACCTTGGTTTCATCGGGTACGCCTACGGAAAAAACTTTCACGTCGTCGATTTTCCAAGTAGTGGAAGCGTCTTTCTGAATATTGTTCAAGCGAAGATAACGTTCTGCATAGGGACGAAAATCTCCCGGGGTGTATTTCACACATGTGGCAGTGATGCGAATTCTAAGCTCTGTTCGCGGCAGATAATAAGTTATTCCCTCCGGCGTAACGCCCGGAGTGTATGCCGTAACCTCTGTTTGTGCCATGAGATTGGTTGAAGCCAAGGCAAACATGCATGAAAGTATAAATGCTCTGTTCATTTTTATCTTATTTTCTGTTCTTGTTTCTGTGTTTTGCGAGTTTATTAAATGTAAAGGTTTGGCTGTTCGGAGCGCAAGCCTTGGAATGCTCCGGGCAAGCATGCTATTATATCCGAAGCGAGCATACTTTCTTGCCCACAGGCCAAAGCAGCCTCATCACCTGCCATTCCGTGAAGATATACTCCGAACCTGCACGCTTCTTCTTGGGTATATCCTTGTGCCAAAAGCGACAAAATTATTCCGGTAAGCACATCGCCGCTACCGGCTGTTGCCATTCCGGGATTTCCTGAGGTGTTTATATATGTGTGTCCCTCGGGAGTGTTCACAAAAGTGTAATGTCCTTTAAGTATAACGTACAACTGATGTTGCATAGCCATTTCGCGGGCTTTCATGAGCATTTTGTAGCAGTCGTTCTCGCAGTCTGTCAAGCGCAGGAACTCTCCCGGGTGAGGGGTAAGGATTGTTTTGCGCGGAAGTTGGGCTATCCAACTTTTATGTTCCGACAAAATATTCAGTCCGTCGGCATCTATCACGAGCGGCGCGCCGCAATTTTTCACTTGTTCTATGAAAGCGTTGTCGGTGTCGCGGAAATTGCCGAGCCCAGGCCCTATTGCCACGGCATTGTAAGGCACAGTGTTTTCCGCATTCGAGAAGAAGCGCGTGCCGCTGTCTATCGACAACACGGCTTCGGGCACTGATATTTGAAGAATGTCCTTGTTGCAGTTGGGCACATGTATCGTAAGTTTCCCCACTCCGCTTCTCAAGCATGCCCGCCCCGCCAAGATTGACGCGCCGGCCATTCCATAACAACCGGCTACGAGGAGTGCGTGCCCGAATGTGCCTTTATGGGCGAAGGCATCGCGTTTTTTCAACAATCCGCACACATCTTCGCGCCCCGTTGTGCTGAAAGGCGTGGCTGTGTCTTCGATATATTCCTTGCTCAAATTGATAGGAACGGTAACTACTCGGCCAACATAGCTCGCCATGTCGGCAAAATAAAAAGCAAGTTTGGGCAATTCCACCGTAAGCGTCATGTCGGCGCGAACTATGTTTTGAAGAACATTAAAAGAATTGTCCTCGCACATAAGTCCCGAGGGAACGTCGATAGAAATCACGTATGCCGGTTGACTGTTGATGTATCTCACAAGTCCGGCAAAGCCTCCGTTCAAAGGTTTGTTCAATCCTGTGCCAAAAAGTCCGTCGATTATAATGTCGTCCTTCGACAAAGCCACAGGCTCAAACTGAGCTGTGATTTCCGTGAACTTTATTTTTTTAATGCCTGCAAGCCGTTTTGCGTTTTTCTCGCATTCCGGGCTTATCCTGCTGCCAATATTGAAGAGGTAGACCTCGGTTTTCACGTCATGGCCGGCAAGCAGTCGCGCCATAGCCAAAGCATCTCCGCCGTTGTTGCCCGAACCGGCAAAAACTACGACGCGTCGGTCTGTTCCGAAGCGTTGCAACACCTCATTGGCCATAGCCTTTGCGGCCCTTTCCATGAGGTCGTAAGAATCTATAGGCCCGTGCTTGATGGTATAAGCATCAAGTTCTTTCAACTGTTTTGACGTAAAAATCTTCATTACTGCAAAAATAAGAAAAACACGTCATTTAAGTCATATTGCATGGTTAGAAATAAAGCGAAAAACCATTACTGCGATACAAAGAATAGCATTTGACAAAACTGTTTTGAGGTATCAAAAATACTACATCGGATATCGTAAAAACTATGTCTGATATAATTTAAACGATGTCAGACATAATTTAAATTAGATGCCTTGGAATTTTACCCTTCGTGGGAGGCTGAAAAACAACAAGTTACAAAGGGCTAAAATTCACGCTTTCAAAACCGTTTTTCCACGCCACTATTGCTCGCCCATAAACTTATTTCACAGGGCTTACCAATATCTTTCCCGATTTGTTTGCCACTAATTTTACTCGTTTAAGACTATGATTGGCATGATCGAATATCAATTCGGGATTATACGCACGTCCGTTGATTCTTATCTCAAAATGGCAATGCTCCGTGGTAGCTCGTCCCGTTCGTCCCGTAAGCGCAATCACCTGCCCGGCTTTTACCCAATCGCCCACCTTGACAAGATTTTTTGAATTGTGGGAATAAAGGGTTTCCAAACCCGACGCATGTCGAATTACAATCACGTTGCCATATCCTCCATAGCTTTTCGCGAACCTCACCTTGCCTGCAAATACTGCCGTAATGTCGTCGTTGGGCTTCGTTTTCAGGTCTACGCCGCTATGACGACGCTTGCCGCCATAAGGACTAATCACCTTGGCATCTTTCAGAGGGTAACACCATTCCTTTTCGCCGTATTCAGCAAAATTTATCGTTATGGTATTCGAATTAGCAAACAGTTCAGGAGTTTTTGCACTCACCACTCCCCGCTCGCTCGCCGTGAGTTCGCGATTTAAGTCCACTACCGATGAATCATCTTCGTCCACCTCGTTTTCATCAACCTCGTTGCCCTGCTCATCGCTCACCTCAACCGCCACACTCTTGCCATGGTCTGTAAAAGAAAACACATGCTTGTGCAATTTATGCGACTTAATCGAAACCAAAGTCTGTGGATTTATGTTGCAGCCGTTTACCATGATTTCGAACAACAGTTTCGCTTCGTCGCCGCTCTCACCTGCGATGGCAATTGTTTGCCCGGCTTTCACTCTGTCGCCCACCTTGACCATATTTTGGGCGTTGTTACCGTAAACAGTCTCCAAGCCGTTGTGATGCCTTACCACTATAACATTACCATAATTCGGCAACGAGCGCGACAATCTCACTACGCCCGAAAACATAGCCTTCACGGCATCACCTTTCTTGGTCTTGATTTCAAGCCCACGCGCCGAGGCTTCAGCCCGGCCCACCGGAAGCGGAAAAGAATACTCGTCATCTTTCAACGAAGCGAAATCAACCGAAAAAGTTTTCGACTTCGCAAACAATCCGTTTGTTGCCACATTTATCTGCTGCTTTTCTGTTGGAGTAAAGTCGTTGTCTCCCAAATTTGCAGAGAGAAAAACTAAAACGATAAGCAACAAAGACAATATATTTCCTATTCTCATTTTATTTTCATGGATTTTGTTTAATGCAGATTCCCGAGAAAATCCTGCCCGAATTGATTCCGAGCCTGCGGGCTGAGAAGAAATCTGCATGGTTGTTATATGTACAAATGCCGGAAACCTTTATATTTTCAGCGCAAACGCCCGCCGCGGACAACTGCATCGCATTTGCTTTCCACAAATCAATATGCCATTTGCCCCGTATGCGCGCTGCAATTTCCTGCATATCGAAGTCAGCCGCACGGAATGCCTCGTAAACCTCATCGCCTACCTCAAAAGCATCTTGGGATATGGAAGGGCCTATCACAGCTCTGAAATCTTTTGGCTCGCAACCCAACCTCTCGGAAACTTCACGCATTGCCACAAAAGAAATACGCTGCAATGTGCCGCGCCAACCGGCGTGTACGGCAATTGCAACGTTGTCTTTTTCATTATAAAGCAAAACGGGAACACAATCTGCGGTAGAAACTCCAATACATACGCCCTTTTCTTGCGTATATATATAGTCGCAACCGTCTGCAAGCGCTTTTCGTTGTTCTGAAGACTGACATAAGAACCCCGAATCCACGACAACGCCGCGCACGCCATGGGTCTGATGCGGATATATAAGGTTGTCGTCCGCAATTCCCAGCACTGCGCACAAAGCCGAACGGTTCTGTTTTATCGCATCGGCCTTGTCGCCGCAATAAAGATTGATATTAAATTCCCCGTAATCGCCAATGCTATATCCGCCATGGCGTGTGGTGCTGAATGCAACCACCTTTGGCGACAATTCATAGCATAAAAGTCGGGGCTTTCTCATCTTTAAAATTCGTCGTCGCCCTCTTCGTTTTCCTCTTCGCTCAAATCAACGGA
This sequence comes from Christensenellaceae bacterium Phil1, assembly GCA_963626585.1. Lineage (GTDB taxonomy): Bacteria > Bacteroidota > Bacteroidia > Bacteroidales > Bacteroidaceae > UBA6398. Next base: position 18,537 of record CAVFYC010000024.1, read on the forward strand.
ATCTTCGGCCTCCTCAAGCCCCGCAAGATGCGAAACTTCACGATGACGGTGCACAAGATGTTCCGTTTGTACGGCTTCGAGTTTATTGCTTTCGCTATTGAGCTCTTCCCAAAGCACATCTTTCAATTCATCTATCCCCATTTGGGCAACAGAAGAGATGTAAACCACCGGAACATCGAGATTAACGTGCGGCTTAATGAGTTCCACAGTTTCTGTGTCCACTGTGTCGCATTTTGTAATGGCCACCACGCGATGTTTGTCAAGCATCTGCGGATTAAACTGCCGCAATTCATTTAGCAGAACCTCGTATTCCTTGTTTATGTCGTCGCAATCTATTGGGATAAGGAACAAAAGCAAAGAATTACGCTCTATATGTCGCAGGAAACGAAGTCCCAAACCTTTTCCCTGGCTTGCGCCCTCGATAATACCGGGAATGTCAGCCATTACAAACGATTTGTCGTCGCGGTAGTTCACTATTCCCAAACTTGGCTCAAGTGTCGTAAACGGATAGTTTGCTATCTTGGGGCGGGCAGCCGACAATGTTGAAATTAGAGTGGATTTCCCGGCATTTGGGAAGCCCACAAGACCGACGTCGGCAAGGAGTTTCAATTCCAGAACCACATTTTTTTCTTCGCAAGGCTCACCTGGTTGGGCAAAGCGCGGAGTTTGTCGTGTGGCTGTGCGGAACTGCCAATTTCCCAAGCCACCCCGTCCGCCTTTCAGCAGTTTTACAATCTGCCCGTCTTCGGTAACGTCGGCAAGATACTGCCCGGTGTCGGCATCATAAGCCACGGTGCCGCACGGAACGTCTATGTAGCAATCTTCGCCGTCTTTGCCGTGAGAACAATCTTTGGAACCGTTTCCGCCATTGCCCGCATACAAATGCCGCTTATAGCGCAAATGTATAAGAGTCCAGTAATTGCGGTTACCGCGCAGGTAGATATCTCCCCCACGTCCGCCGTCGCCGCCGTCAGGTCCACCTTTGGGCTGATACTTTGCGCGATGCAGATGCACAGAACCCGCGCCGCCTTTTCCCGAGCGGCAATATATTTTGGCGTAGTCTATGAAATTGCTTTCCGGCATTCGAATGTCGTTTTGATTACTATTAAAGTTTGTCGATCACCTCGCAGATTTTCGCAAAGATCTCGTCTACGCTTCCCACGCCCTCGATATGGTAATGCTTGTTGCAGCCGTCGTACCAACTGATAAGCGGAGAAGTCTGGTTGTGGTATACATCGAGGCGTTTCTTTATGGTTTCCTCGTTATCATCGCTTCTGCCGGAAACTTTGCCACGCAGAACGAGACGTTTCAGAAGTTCATCGTCAGGCACAGAAAGTTCAATCATCGCCTTAACTTCGGTATCGCGCTTTGCAAGCATGGCGTCAAGAGCTTCTGCCTGGGCAACAGTACGGGGGAATCCGTCGAAAATCACACCTTCACAAGGAAGCATTTTATCGAAAACCGAAGCAAGGATATCTGTCATCAGAGAATCGGGCAAAAGTTTGCCGTCCTTGATAAAAGCATCGGCTGTCTTGCCGAGTTCAGTGCCGTTTTTTATTTCGTTGCGAAGCACATCGCCTGTAGAGATATGCTTGAAACCATATTTCTCAACAATCTTGTCGCTCTGGGTGCCTTTGCCCGAACCGGGAGCACCGAAAATCACAATATTTTTCATCTTTATATATTTTGTCTGTTATTCTTCAACAATATAAATATTGGGCAAATTGCGGCCTTCTTGGTTATAATCCAACCCATAGCCCACAATAAAATCATTGGCTTTCATCTTAAAGCCCACATATTTCACTTCCACTTTTTCCTTAAGCCTTTCAAGTTTGGTAACAAGCGCAGCCACGCTCAACGATGCGGGATTCTGTTTTTTCACTTCCTCAATAAAAGCATGCATGGTGCAACCTGTTTCTACAATATCCTCGACCACCACAACATCACGTCCTTCAAGACTGACATCAAGTCCGAGAACTTTGCAAACATTGCCCGTGGATTCCGTTCCGCTATACGACATCAGCCTCACGAAGCGTATCTCGCAAGCCTCGTCAACCTTTCTCAGCAAATCGGCAGCAAACATAAATGCGCCGTTGAGCACACATATAAATATAGGACACCGCCCGGAAACATCACGTTTGATTTCCTTAGCCACCCTATCCACTTCGGCGTTTATATCCGCAGCGCTATAAAGCAGTCTGAATGATTTGTCGCTAACTTTCACTATATTTTCGTCCATCGCATATCGGGGTTTATGACACGAAATCATGCAAAGATAGCGATTTTCTGCACAATCAGCCGCCTCTGAAGCGTTATAATATGAAACACCCCCTACCCCAACGCCACAAAAACCGGTTTACTTCCACCGAAAACGTTCGTCGTTTCGATGTAGTAATACTGCAAAAAAACAACAAGGCATCTCGCAAAAACTCCGGGCCACCAAATTTAAATTCCAAGGCATCTCGTTTAAATTAGATGCGGCGGAATTTTCACGAGATGCTTTGTTGTTTTTGCGTGGTGAAATATGGCTGAAAAGATAAGGCGTTAAGATGTGGTTTATGGTTTGTTATTCCTAACTTTGCACGCGATAAAAAGTTTCCCCCTTATTGATATGGCAGATATAAATACGTTTCTCGATGTAAACTCCCTTTGCAAAAGCATAGGCGACCTGGTGATTGTTGACAATGCCTCGTTCAGCGTGGCTGAAAGGCAGAAGGTGGGAATCGTGGGGCGCAACGGCACGGGAAAATCCACAATACTCAACATTCTAAGCGGTAAGGAGGGATACGAGAGCGGAGCTGTGGTGTACAGAAAGGATATCCGTGTGGGATATTTGGAGCAGACGCCGGAATATTTCCCGGAACAGACCGTGCTGGAAGCGTGTTTCAACGGAGGAAACGAGACTGCCGATTTGGTGAGACGCTATCTTGCTGGAGTTTCCGAGGGAGACGAAAAGGTTATATCCGACTTGTCCAACCGCTTGGACGTTTCCGGGGCGTGGGACTACGAGTATAGGGTGAAGGAAGTGCTGGCAAAACTGGAAATCACCGATTTCGACACGCCTATGAAGAACCTTTCGGGCGGGCAGCGCAAACGTGTGGCGTTGGCCAACGTGCTTCTTATGGAGCCCGACATACTTGTTCTTGACGAACCCACCAACCATCTTGATTTGAAAATGATAGAGTGGCTCGAGAAATACCTTTCGCGCCCATCTATAACGCTTCTCATGGTAACGCACGACCGATATTTTCTTGAACAGGTGTGCAATCGTATTTACGAACTCGACAACAAGCAGATTTACAGCTACGAGGGTTGCTATTCGTATTATATGGAAAAGCGCCAGGAGCGCAAGGACGCGGAAAAAGCCGAGGTGGCACGCGCAAACAATCTGTATCGCCGCGAACTGGAATGGATGAGGCGTATGCCGCAGGCTCGCGGGCACAAAGCAAAATACCGCGAGGAAAACTTTGCCGGACTGGAAGAACTCGCACATAGGAAAACGGAACAACAAGCCGTGAAACTCGTGGCAAAGACCACGTATATAGGTTCGAAAATCATGGAGATAGCATACGTTTCCAAGGCTTTCGGGGAAAAGAAGATACTCAATGATTTCTATTACAACTTCTCGAGATATGAAAAGCTCGGCATAGTGGGCGGAAACGGTTCGGGAAAATCCACCTTCATAAAGATGATACTCGGAATAGAAGGCATTGACGGGGGCAAGATAAACGTCGGAGAAACGGTGAAATTCGGTTATTTTGCGCAGGAAGGGCTTAAATTCGACAACGAGATGAAGGTTATCGACGTGGTGCGCAGCATTGCCGAGACAATAGACATAGGCGGCGGCAAACGACTCACGGCAATGCAGTTTTTGCAGCATTTCCTTTTTCCGCCAGCCGTGCAAAACAGCTACGTATACAAGTTGAGCGGCGGCGAAAGGCGCAGACTTTATCTTTGCACCGTGTTGATGCAAAATCCAAACTTCCTGATTCTCGACGAACCCACAAACGATTTGGATATAGAGACTCTGCAAGTGCTCGAAGAGTATCTCATAGGGTTCAAAGGCTGCCTGATGATTGTCTCACACGACCGCTGGTTTATGGACCGCGTGGTGGATCATCTTCTGGTGTTCAAAGGAGATGCGGCGGTTGATGATTTTCCTGGCAACTACACACAATATCGCGAGCATTGCAAGGAACAGGAAGCGCTGAAGGAGAAAGAAAAACGCGAGAACAAAGCCGCCGCCGGCAACATGCAACGCCCGCAAAACCGACACCAACGCAAACTCTCGTTCAAGGAACGCAAGGAACTCGAACAACTCGAAAGCGAAATTTCTGCCCTGGAAAACGAGAAAAACGATATCGTGAATGCGCTCAGCGGAGGCACTTTGAATGTAGAAGAAATAACAAAATTGAGCAAGCGTCTGCCGGAATGCGAAAAAGAACTCGAAGAGAAATCAGACCGATGGCTGGAACTCTCCGAGATAGAAGGTTGATGCGAAACGAACCCGCATCAAAGAAATACAAAATACGCTGAAATCAGAAAGGCGGGGCATCTTCGTTTGACGAGCCCCCGAATGGATTGCCGCTAAAATCGGCGGGAGGAATTTGGGACAGGTCGGTAGACGCCCCAGACTGCGCATCGGCAGCAGGAGAATTGTAGCCGGATTGAACAAAAGAGTCGCCCAAATTTTCAAACGAAGCATATATACTGCGGAAACGGAGCGTAACATCACCAACAGCACCGTTACGATGCTTGGCTACGATAATTTCTGCCTTCCCTTTCATCTCTTCCCCACCAAGACGGTAGTATTCCGGACGATGAATAAAGCAAACCATGTCGGCGTCCTGTTCTATTGCTCCCGATTCGCGGAGGTCGGTAAGTTGAGGACGCTTTCCTTCTTCGCCTTCACGCTTGCCAACTTCACGGTTCACCTGCGAAAGCGCCAATATCGGTATTTCCAACTCCTTTGCCATGGCCTTGAGCGCATGACTTATGAGCGAAACTTCCTCCTGGCGGTTACTTATTCGGCTGTCGCCCGCATTCATAAGTTGCAGGTAGTCTATCATTATAACCTTTACGCCATGCTCATTGCAAAGTCGGCGCGCTTTGGTTTGGAATTCAAATATCGTTAACGAAGGAGTGTCGTCCAAGAACAACGGCGCGCCATACAGTCGTTTAATTTGTCGGTCCAATTGTATCCATTCAAAGGGTTCAAGCTGCCCGTTTCTCAACTTTTCGCCTTTGATCTCGCATACATTTGAAATCAGACGGTTCACAAGCTGCACGTTGCTCATTTCAAGCGAGAAGAAACCCACTGGAATGTTGTTGTCGATAGCCATATTCTTAGCCATGGAAAGAGCAAACGCCGTTTTTCCCATGGCTGGACGCGCGGCAAGGATTATCAAGTCGCTCTTTTGCCAACCGCTCGTCATTTTGTCAAGTTCTGTGTATCCGCTAGGCACTCCGCTAAGTCCGTCATGCCTTTCAGCCGCAATTTTCAATTGTTTGTAGGCTTCGTCTATAACGGGCGTAATCTGCGTGAAGTCTTTCTTGGAATTTTGTTGTGCCAACTTGAACAAATCGCTCTGCGCTTCCTGCATCAATTCGTCAACATCTTGCGAATCGTCAAAGCCCTTGTCCGAAACTTTTGCCGCAAACGAAATCAATTGCCGGGCAAGATGTTTCTGCTGGATAATCTTGGCGTGATAATTAAGATGAGCCGTAGAAGTCATCTTCTGCGTAAGCTGCGCAATATAAAAAGCCCCGCCTGCCTCTTCGAGCTTTCCTTCTTTTTTTAGTTGCTCCTTGACCGTGAGCATATCCACCGGCAATTGTTTTAGAGCAAGTTCGCGTATGGCAGTAAAGACAAGTTGGTTGCGTTTGTCGTAGAAACTTTCGGGCGAAAGCGTTTCGCTTACGTCTGCAAAGGCATTCTGTTCGAGCAAGAGCGCACCCAATACCGCCGCTTCCAAATCAAGGGCCTGCGGTTGCAGTCTTCCCAGTTCATCTTCTACGGCAACGATTTTCGTTTTCTTGGGACGGCGTGTATATCCTCTTGTGTTATTGTCGGGCATAATGTTATGGATTCTTTTAGTTGAAAAAAGCGGTGAAAAAACACCGCTTTCTTATCGTGTTGTATTGTTACGGCTTTTATTTCTTGTCGATAAGTTTCTGAAGATATTGGCGAGTCTTTGCCAAATAATCTTTGCTGCTGGCATTAAGTTCGCACTCAATGGTCAAAGCTCCCTCATAGTTTTCTTCTTTCAAGATCTTGACAATCGCAGGAAAGTCTACGTCGCCTTCAGGAATAGGTTTCTCTGCACCAAGTACGTAAGGGTTCTCACGCGAAGGATAACAGCCGTCTTTGGCATGAATGTCTTTTACCAAAGGTCCGAACTGGCGGATTGCATCTACGGGATTGGCTTTCCCATAAAGCAGCAGGTTTGCCACATCACAATTAACAAAGACATTACCCGTGCCTATATCTTTTATTGCGCGGATAAGAGTTGTAGGAGTTTCCTGGCCGGTTTCGAAATATATCATAACGCCGCGATCTTTGGCGTACCCAGCCAAACTTTTCATCACTTCAACGAAATCTTTGTATTGCTCGCTACCCATATCTTCCGGAATAAACCCAAAATGAGAATGCATTGCCGGAACACCTGCCTCTTTGCAGAAATCAATCATCTTCTTGTAGGTTGCAATTTTTGCATCGCGCCCTTCTTTTGGCACAAGCCCTATGGTAGAAGGTCCTTGGCGGAAATTCCAAACGCTATGCCCCGGAACACCTACAACCGTTGTGATTTTTAGTTTATACTTGTCGGCTGTTTCGCGCAGTTTCTTTGCAAAAGCAGCGTCCATGTTTGAGCTATAATTAATTTGGCAGGACGTAAACTTGTTTTCGGCAAGTTTTTTCATTTCGCCGTCAATATCTTTCCAATTATAAATAATTGTACCGATAGTGATGTTGCTTTTGGTAGATTTAGCGCTGAGCTGTTCGCTATTCATACTGTTTTCGTTTGAGGCTTGCACGTCATTTGTGCTGCCCGAAGCCATAAAAGAAGCAGCCAAACACATTGAAACTAAAATATTCATAACAAAATTGTTTTTGTACGTGTTACAAAGATAGGCAATTTATATCTGTGTCGAGTTGATGTCAGGCTTTAAAACCACTCCAATGCCTTTGCGTCCGTCCATCTTTATTAAGACCGGATTGCAGAAGTGCACGCATCGTATGTATTCCGTTTCAAATACAGCTTCCTTGTTGTCAAGAAAAGCGGTGTCAAAAAATCCGTCGTCATTGTACGGGTTTATCGTGAAATACCCCACTCCAAATGATGTTAGGTTCTGGAAAAAATGTGTGCCCTGCGACGGATCAACGCGGTAATTCTCCAAACCTAATTCTACGATTGCTCTTGCTTGGCTGATATGAGGCCATTTTACGGGAATACCGAGCCAAGGATCGCTACTGCCCCATCTTCCTGGTCCTACAAGCACATAACCTTCGCCTTTGTCAATGAACGTTTTGTTGAGTTTCTCTATCTCGCGAGCCACAAGCCCGTTGTTTTGTGCATTGAAGTTTTCCGTCTTAACGTAAACCACATCAAATACGTCGTTGATTATACCTTGTCCCAAAACGCTGCTACAATGTATAATTGTGCTTTCTTTTTGTATCACGCTCAGGTCTTCCTTTACTTCGTTCTTGGCATCTACGATAGGACGGATTTGTAGCAGATAGAATGTTGCCTTTGTGTCGTCGTTTTCGTTCACATTTACGGCAAACTCTATCTCAATAGGGCGTCCCATTTCCTTTTGTCCTACGTTTAATATCTTGCACAATGCGTCTGCCAATGGGAATGCGTCGTTTTCCAACACTCCGGCAAACGTAATCACTTTGCGGCCGTCGGGATAAACTCCGGGATTGAGCATCTGGTCATAGGCATCGTAGGTAGAGGCTACATATTTCAGCGAATTGTCTCCCACAGCCTCCTTAACGTTAAGCTTCAAAAGATTGAAGGCGTCGTCTGTAGAAATGTTTTTGCCCAAGTTCTCCAAATCGAGAGCGTAGAATTTTGTCTGTGTTTCCTTTAACGCAATGTCGAGCTGCGATGTTTGCAAGATATTATGCGGGTGAGCCGGAGAAAAGCGCAATGTCATTCCGCCGTCTACTATATATTTTCCCAATCCCAACGCTACGTTTGCGATTCCTTCCTCGGGCTTTTCATCTCCGATGGGATAGAAATTCAACGAGCGGGCCACGCCCGACATCGTAGGATAGAGTCTGTTGCCATAGGCTGTGCCCACGGTTTCCTGCAATACCACGGCCATTTTTTCCTGGTCGATAAGATTTGAAGTAGCCATCATATAGGCTTTGCTGTCTTTGAAGAAAACCGAAGCATATACGGCTTTGATTGCATTACGCAGGTAGTTGAGTGTTTCGTCGTTGTCGTTCTTTACATAAGGAACCATGTAGGTGGAATAGATTCCGGCGAAAGGTTGATAATGCGAGTCTTCGAGCAAAGAAGATGAGCGAACGGCGATAGGGGTCTTCACCACTTTCAAAAATGTCTGCAGATCGCCAAGCAGAGTCTCGGGCAAGCGGGCTTCGAGAAAGCGTTTCAGAATATCTTCATCGCTTGCGTCAGAAAGGGCATAGGGATAAAGGTCATTGCTCTCCATGAACTCGTCGAATATGTCGGTGCAAATCACCACGGTGCGCGGTATGGTGATTTCGAGATTAGGATAGCGGAATTGCGGATAGCGGTTGAGCATTGTGCCAATGAATGCAAGGCCGCGCCCCTTGCCTCCGAGCGAACCGTTGCCTATTCTCGCAAAAGTGCTGTACTCGTCAAAACGGTCCCGCTGGTATATTGCCACAACGCCGGAGTTTTTAATCCTGCGGTATTCCACTATGCAGTTGAATATCAACTTTCTCGCCTGGTTCATATCGGCGTAATCGTTTACGTCCACCTTTTTCAGCAGTTCGGCAGGCGGGAACATTGCGCGCGAATAGAAGAAACGGGAGAAATGGTTGCGGCTCAAATGATACACCAACGAATCATCGGGAATGGAGAACACTTTTTGCTGCAAGTCTTTCAAATCGTGTATGCGCATTATCTCCTTTCGTGTCTTCGGGTCGATTATCACGAAATCCCCGAACCCGAAATGGGCGTTTACTTCCCGGCGCAGCATTTGCGGGTAGGTCTTGGAGCATTTGTCGATGAAAGGTGAATTCAATTCCTCGGCATACGTTTTGTTTGCAGCATCGCTTGATTCCAAAATAAACGGGATAATCTGCCCCGTATGTTTGAGATATCTTCCGAATTTATAGCCGGCAAACGGATCTTTCTTGCCGTTATGCATAAAGCTCATGTCGGAAATCACGCCGAGAATGTTGTCTTTGTAACGTTCGTATATTTCCACGGCTTCTTCATAGTTTCGGGCGAGACATATCTTGGGTCTGCCTCTCATGCGAAGCGTTTGCAGGTGTCCGTTGAGGGCTTCCTTTGAAAACTCCTTGCTTTGTTCCAACACAAAATGGTAGAGCAGCGGCAGGGTTGAGGAATACGAACGTATTGAATCCTCCACAAGCAGAATGATCTGCACTCCCGCGCTGGCGGTGTCAAAGGGAGCGTTCATGTTGTCCTCCACCAGTTTTATTATGGCAAGCAACAATTCAAAATTGCCGAGCCAACTGAACACGTAGTCTATTGCCGAGAGATCTTCGTTTGCCACACGCTTTGTAACTTCTCTTGAAAACGGTGTGAGAACCACTATCGGAATATTGGGATACCTTGATTTTATTTCGGTTGCCGCTTGGAATATATCCCTGTTGTCCATATTGGGCATACAGATTATGAGTTCAAAGTTGCGGTCGGCGAGTACTTGCAAAGCCTCTTCCTCGGTGGTAACCTGGGTGAAGCGCGGAGGAGAACTCAAACTGAGGGAGGTATATTCGTTGAATACCTGTTCGTCAACGCGTCCGTCGTCTTCAAGCATAAAAGCGTCGTATTTAGTAGCCAACAGGAGCACATTGTAAATGCGCTTGTTCATAAGGTTGGCAAAAGAGGTGTCGCGGAATGTAAAGTCTTTTACATCTGGAATTTTGCTCATTTCTTTATGGTAAATTTCTGTGTTAGTGCCGCCAAAGTTAAGAAAAATCTTGTCTACACCTCGAAAAAATCCGCGTATAATCCTTATGCTGAAAAAAGAATTTTATTGCCCGAAAAAACACATGGCTTGTCGTAAAAACTCCGGGCCATGTAATTTAAATTAGATGCGTCGGAATTTAAA
>CAVFYC010000025.1:0-27401 GCA_963626585.1 Christensenellaceae bacterium Phil1
GGCGGACTGGAATGCGCTTACTTTGTGCTCAAGCGCCCCACGATAAATTCCGTATCGGTAGGCCCGCAGGTTGACGGCGCACATTCCATCGACGAATCGCTCGACGTAACAACCGTGAAGCCTTTGCTGAAAGCTATTGTCAATACTTTGCAGCATATAGGTGAGATAAAATAAAATCCATAACACCCTAACGAAAGATGTCTTCGGCAACCAACAGGCTAAACGAAGACATCTTTCGTTTTATATCAGGCGGCGTGAAAACAAGGCCGGAAACAGCGCGGATTATATGCTCCGTGTGGCAGAAACCATGCCCTCCGGCGCGGCGCAGATACAAATACGGCTCATTCCGGCGCGGAGTGTGCAAAAACTCAACCTTTTTGCTACACGTCTTAATGAATTTTGTTACCTTTGCAGCCGTTAAAAACTAGTTTTCATTTTAATAAATTATTAACATACTACAATGAACTTCACCATGCTTGTAACGGCTGCCCTCACGGGTCTGTTGTTCGTGCCTTTGGTAGTAACGATAGCAGTGCTTATCGGGCCAAGGTCGTTCAATGCCCAAAAGGAAGAGCCTTACGAATGCGGTATTCCTACGCGCGGCAAGACTTGGATGCAATTCCGTATAGGTTATTACCTTTACGCAATTCTCTTTCTCATGTTCGACGTTGAAACCATGTTTCTCTTTCCTTGGGCGGTAGTTTTGCGCACACTCGGAGGAGTAGGAATAGTCAGCGTATTGTTTTTCTTGTTCATCTTGGTATTAGGCTTGGCATACGCCTGGCGGAAAGGAGCTTTGGAATGGAAATAAAGAAGCGTGCCAAGATAAAGTCTATTCCTTACAATGACTTCAAGGACAACGAGACTTACGAAAAATTAGTTGCGGAACTCAACGCCGGCGGCGTGAACGTTCTCGTGAAACCCTTAGACGACCTGATTGACTGGGGACGTAGCAATTCGTTGTGGCCTCTCACCTTTGCCACAAGCTGCTGCGGTATCGAGTTTATGGCTGTTTGTGCAGCCCGCTACGATATCGCGCGTTTTGGCTTTGAGGTAACCCGAAACAGCCCCCGTCAGGCCGATGTTATCCTGGTGTGCGGAACAATCACCACCAAGATGGCTCCGGTATTGAAGCGTCTCTACGATGAAATGGCAGACCCAAAATATGTTGTGGCCATAGGCGGCTGCTCCATATCGGGCGGACCGTTCACTAAGAGCTATCATGTGGTGCAGGGCGTGGACCAGATTATCCCCGTTGACGTTTACGTTCCGGGCTGCCCCCCGCGTCCCGAAAGTTTTCTCTATGGCATGATGCAGCTACAGCGCATTGTGAAGATTGAAAACTTCTTCGGAACTACCAACCGCAAACAAAAAAGACCCAAGGAGGACAAGGCATGAAAATAGATATAAGAACTGTAGAACCCTCACAGCTCAAGGCAGAAATGCTCCGCCTGCGCAACGAGGAGAAAATGGACTTCCTTGAAAACCTCATAGGTATGGACTGGGGCGAGGAAGGCGGACTTGGCGTGGTATACATGCTAATGTCTACCGTAACCGGCAAGCGCGAAAACATTCGCTGCGCAACCACCGACCGCAACCAGCCCGTGATTCCGAGCGTGAGCGACCTTTGGGACATTGCCAATATCTACGAGCGCGAAGCCTATGACTTCTACGGCATAATCTTTGCCGGACACCCCGATATGCGACGCATTTTCCTGCGCGAAGACTGGGTGGGCTATCCCATGCGCAAGGACAACGACCCCGTCAAGGACAATCCGTTTGATCCGAAACACATGACAAACGAGCCGCTTGCCGACACGACGAAAGAGTATGAACTTTTGCCTGACGGCACACTCAAGACAAAGGAGAATGTGATTTTCGACGAGGACGACTATGTGGTGAACATCGGTCCCCAGCACCCGTCTACCCACGGTGTGCTCCATTTTCGCGTGGCTTTGAACGGCGAACTTATCAAGCGCATCGATCCCGTTTTGGGATATATCCACCGCGGCGTGGAGAAACTCAACGAGGCGCTTACATATCCGCAGACACTTGCTCTCACCGACCGTCTCGACTATATCTCGGCACAGCAAAGCCGCCATGCCCTTTGCGCTTGCATTGAGCAGGCTATGGAAATCGAGGTGAGCGACCGCGTGAAAGTTATCCGCACCATAATGGACGAACTTCAGCGTATCGATTCCCACCTATTGTTCTTCGGTTGTCTTTGCCAGGACCTCGGTGCTACTACGGCATTCCTCTACGCATTCCGCGACCGCGAGAAGATTCTCGATATCTTTGAGGAAACTTGCGGCGGACGCCTTATTATAAACTACAATATGATAGGCGGCGTGCAGTATGACTTGCATCCCAATTTCCAGAACCGCGTGAAGGAATTCATTACGATAATGCGCAAAAACATCCAGGAATACTACGATATCTTTGCCGACAACGTAATCGCCCATAACCGTCTCGACGGAGTGGGAACGCTTACAAAGGAACAGATGATCTCGTATGGTTGCACCGGCGGTAGCGGTAGGGCTTCGGGCTGGAGTAATGATGTGCGCAAGCATGAGCCCTATGGCGCATACGACCGTGTGAATTTCAACGAAATCGTACTTGAAGACGGCGACAGCTATGCCCGTCTTATCGTTCGTCTGCGTGAGATTTTGGAGAGCCTTTCGATTATCGAGCAACTTGTAGACAATATTCCCGAGGGCAATTTCCGCGAGAAGACCAAGCCTATAATCAAGGTGCCCGAAGGTACATATTATAATGCGGTAGAGGCATCGCGCGGACGCTTCGGTGTGTTCCTTGAAAGCCATGGCGACAAATCGCCCTATCGTCTGCACTATCGTGCCACTGGATTGCCGCTTGTGGCTATTATGGACACAGCCTGCAGAGGCGAGAAGATAGCCGATTTGATTTCTATCGGCGGTACGCTCGACTATGTGGTGCCCGATATCGACCGCTAACATATTAATAAAGAAAAGATATGTTTGACTTTAGTATAATAACAAACTGGTTCGACGGACTTTTGCGCTCGGTGCTCCCCGGTTGGGGCGCGCTGCTCGTGGAGTGTGTCGTTGTGGCGTTGGCAGTAATTACGCTTTACGCCCTCTTTGCAATATTCCTTATATATTTTGAACGCAAACTCTGCGCGTTTTTCCAATGCCGCCTCGGGCCTAACCGTGTAGGTAAATGGGGACTCTTGCAGGTGTTTTCCGACGTGTTCAAGATGCTTACGAAGGAAATCATTTTCTTGAAAAACACCGACAGATTGGCTTACGCCATTGCTCCTGTCATGGTGATCCTTGCTTCGTTTCTTACATTCTCGTGCATTCCCTGGAACAAGGGTGCGCAGGTGTTGGACTTCAATGTAGGGGTATTCTTCTTCCTTGCAGCTTCATCGCTCGGTATAGTAGGTATTCTTCTTGCCGGTATCGGTAGCCAGAACAAGTATTCTCTTATCGGTGCAATGCGTGCCGGTGCTCAGATCATCAGCTATGAACTTTCTATCGGCATGACCATGCTTACGGTAATCGCCCTGACTGGTACAATGCAGTTCTCGGGAATTGTAGAGAGCCAGGCAGATTGCTGGAACATCGTGAAAGGACATGTGCCTGCCGTTATCGCATTCATAATATATCTGATTGCCGGTAATGCAGAGTGTAACCGCGGTCCTTTTGACCAACCCGAAGCAGAAAGCGAACTAACAGCCGGATACCACACAGAGTATTCCGGTATGAACTTCGGCTTCTATTATCTTGCAGAGTATCTCAACTTGTTTATATGCGCAAGTATCGCCGCTACCATTTTCCTTGGCGGTTGGATGCCTTTGCATATTGGCGTTGAGGGCTTCGACAGCGTAATGGATATGATACCCGGAGTAGTATGGTTCGTGGCCAAGGCTGTGTTTGTAACGTTCCTTCTTATGTGGGAACGCTGGACATTCCCTCGCTTGCGTATTGACCAACTGCTCAATCTTGAGTGGAAATATCTTATTCCAATCTCCATGGCAAATCTTGTGTTGATGGCACTCGTGTCGCAGTTTGGACTTCATTTTTAATACCTATAAATGATTTTGATATGAAGCAAAATAGAAGTTATATAGGAGGAATTGTTTGGGGTGTTAAAACCCTTTGCGTGGGATTGAAGACCACGATGAGGGAACTTTTTACAAAGAAAATAACAGAACAGTATCCGGAAAACCGTAACGAACTCAAGATGTTCGATCGTTTCCGTGGAAGCCTCACAATGCCTCATAACGAGAAAAATGAACATAAGTGTGTGGCTTGTCATCTTTGTGAAATGGCGTGTCCCAACGATTCTATACATATCGTTCACGAAATGGTGGAAACTGAGGACGGTAAGAAAAAGCGTGTTCTAAAAGAGTACGATTATAATTTGGGCAAATGTATGTTCTGCATGCTTTGTGTAAATGCTTGTGCTCACCACGCGATAACCTTTGACCAAAGTTTCGAAAATGCTGTGTTTGACCGCAACAAACTGAACCTTCGTCTCAATCATGAAGGTAGCAGATTGGAGGAACGTCCTACGCCTGCTCGTCCAGCAGTTGCTAAGCCGGCAGTTGCGCCTAAGGCACAACCGGCAGTAGATAATGCAGACAGTAACAAACAATCGGCAGCCAATAGCTAAAACAATATAGATCATGAATGCAGAAAATGTAATATTTTATATACTTGCCTTTGCGATTCTTGCTTTCTCCGTGCTCACGGTTACAACAAAGCGAATAATCCGCTCGGCAATGTTCTTGTTCTTTACCCTGTTGGGTACGGCTGGATTGTATTTCCTTTTGGGCTATACTTTCTTAGGCTCTGTTCAGATGATGGTTTATGCTGGTGGTATCGTGGTGCTTTTTGTATTTTCGATATTGCTTACAAGTGCTAACAATGAGAAACTACAAGAGTTTAAACTAGGCAAACTCTTTGCGGCGGCAGTCGCGAGTTTTCTCGGAGCAGCAATCGTTCTTTTCATAATCATCACCCACAACTTTAAAGATGCCATTACCAATCTTGTTCCCGATGAAAATACTACTTCGATAGAAACAATCGGACAGAACATGCTTTCTTTCGAGAAATACGGTTATGTGCTTCCGTTCGAAGCTGTCAGCATCTTGCTTTTAGCCTGTATCGTGGGCGGATTGATAATCGCACGTAAAAGATAATAAGGAGGATTTATAATGGTACACTTGGAATATTTCTTGATACTTTCAGCCATTATGCTTTTCATAGGTATTTATGGCTTTCTTACACGGCGTAGTACGCTTGCCGTGTTGATTTCGGTGGAACTCATGCTTAACGCCTCCGACATCAACTTCGCGGTATTCAACCGCCTTCTCTATCCTGCGGGTCATGAAGGGTATTTCTTTGCCCTGTTCTCCATAGCAATATCAGCAGCAGAGACGGCTGTCGCGATAGCAATAATGATTGCTATTTATCGTAATGTGCGTAGCATTCAACTCAATCACATCAAAAACTTGAAATGGTAGTATTAATCTAAAAGCATATAATTTCTTATGGAATACTCATATACATTTTTGATATTACTACTGCCGTTCTTGTCGTTCCTCTTCCTCGGATTGCTTGGCAAATACCTAAGCCATCGTACTGCGGGACTTGTAGGAACAGCAGTGCTTACAGTGGTTGCACTTCTTTGCTATTATACGGCATACAATTATTTCACAACTCCGCGTACAGCAGAAGGCGTTTACGAAACTATCATAGCGTTCAATTTCCCATGGCTTCCGTTTTTCTACAATGGTTTGTCTTTTGATATTGGCTTTATGATAGATCCGATTTCTGCAATGATGCTTGTGGTTGTCGGTACTGTATCGCTCGGTGTTCACATATATTCTTTCGGATATATGCACGGAGAACGTGGCTTTCAGCGTTTCTATGCTTACTTGAGCCTCTTTACTATGTCAATGCTTGGGCTTGTCGTAGCTACCAATATCTTCCAGATGTATTTGTTTTGGGAGCTCGTCGGCGTGTCTTCGTATTTGCTCATAGGTTTCTATTATACTCAGCCAGCAGCAGTTGCCGCTTCGAAAAAGGCGTTTATCGTAACACGTTTTGCTGACCTTGGTTTCTTGATAGGTATCCTTATCTATGGTTACTATTGTCAGACATTCAGTTTTGACTTCACTGCCAATTCCGACAAGATTGCCGCAGGTGCATTTATGCTTCCTGCTGCGTTGCTACTTATGTTTGTGGGTGGTGCTGGTAAGAGTGCTATGTTCCCGTTGCACATTTGGTTGCCAGATGCAATGGAAGGTCCTACGCCTGTTAGTGCCTTGATTCATGCGGCGACAATGGTTGTTGCCGGTGTGTTCCAGGTAGCACGTATGTATCCTCTGTGGATTACTTATGCTCCAGATGCGTTGCATATAGTAGCTTATGTTGGTGCGTTTACAGCATTTTATGCTGCCGCTGTGGCTTGTGCCCAATCGGATATCAAACGCGTATTGGCATTTTCAACTATTTCGCAGATAGCATTCATGATGGTTGCTCTCGGTGTTTGCACAGAATATGTAACTGGACATGAACACCCAGGTAGTGTGGGCTATATGGCGGCAATGTTCCATCTATTTACCCATGCAATGTTTAAAGCCTGTCTTTTTCTTTGTGCAGGTGCAATTATTCATGTGGTTCATAGCAACGAGATGTCAGCCATGGGCGGAATGCGCAAGTACATGCCATTTACTCATATAACATTTCTTATATCCTGTCTTGCCATTTCTGGTATTCCTCCGTTCTCGGGATTCTTTTCCAAAGACGAGATACTTGCAGGGTGTTTCGCTTTCAGTCCTGTGATGGGTTGGATCATGACCGTGATTGCCGCCATGACGGCATTCTACATGTTCCGTCTCTACTATGGTATCTTCTGGGGTACGGAAAACAAGAAACTTCACGAGGAAATGCACATGCACGAAGCTCCGAAGGTTATGACATTCCCGCTTATTTTCCTTGCAATTGTAACATGTGTGGCTGGTTTCATTCCTTTTGGACATTTTGTTAGTGCAGACGGGATGTCTTATGATATTCACCTTAATTGGACGGTGGCCGGTACAAGCATTGTGATAGCAGTTGTGTCTATTCTTCTTGCTACTTACATTTACAAGGGGGAGAAGCAACCAGTTGCAGAAGCTCTTGCTACCAAATTTTCTTCGCTCCACAAATGGGCATATCATCGTTTCTATATGGACGAAGTTTATCAATTTGTTACCCACCGTATTATTTTCGCTCATATTTCCAAACCGTTCGCTTGGTTTGACAAACACGTTGTAGACGGCATTCTTAATGGTCTAGCCACTGGTTCTCATCGCGTGAGTTACCTTATACGCGGTTTCCAAAGCGGCGAAATACAGCAATATGCTTATGTGTTTTTGATAGGTGCACTCGTACTCGTGTTGATATTAATACTCTAACCCTGATAAAACGTTAATATAGATATGTTTCCATTACATTTATTTATAATAATACCTATTCTGATGCTTCTTTTCCTTTGGTTAGCCAAAGGAGTAAAGGCTGTAAGGGGTGTTATGGTTACAGGTGCGAGTGCACTGCTTGTCAGCGCCATCACCTTGGTAGTTATGTATCTCAAGGCGCGCCATGCCGGTGCTACCGAAGAGATGCTCTATACAATGAATTATACCTGGTTCGCACCGCTCCACATCAACTACTCGGTTGGAGTTGACGGAATTTCAGTTGCAATGTTGTTGCTCTCATCTATAATCGTATTTACTGGTACATTTGCGTCATGGCGAATGAAACCTCTTACCAAAGAATATTTCCTTTGGTTCACCCTTTTGTCTTTGGGGGTATTTGGCTTCTTCGTGTCAATCGACCTCTTTATGATGTTCATGTTCTATGAAATAGCGCTTATCCCGATGTATCTTCTCATAGGCTACTGGGGTTCGGGACACAAAGAATATTCTGCAATGAAGTTAACCCTTATGCTTATGGGTGCTTCAGCGCTTTTGATGTGTGGTATCTTCGGAATATTCTATGGTGCAGGCGGTCAGACATTCAATGTTCTTGATTTGGCAAACCATACCAATGGTGCACACGCTATTCCTGTAGGTCAGCAATACATTTGGTTCCCGCTTACTTTTGTAGGTTTTGGCGTGTTGGGCGCGATGTTCCCGTTCCATACATGGAGCCCTGATGGTCATGCTTCTGCGCCTACTGCGGTTTCAATGCTCCATGCTGGAGTGCTCATGAAACTCGGAGGTTACGGTTGTTTCCGCATTGCCATGTTCCTTATGCCTGAGGCCGCCCAAACTCTTGGCTGGATTTTCTTGGTCGTAATTTGCATCGGCGTGGTTTACGGAGCTTTCTCAGCTTGCGTACAAACCGACTTGAAGTATATAAATGCTTACTCTTCGGTTTCCCACTGCGGCCTTGTGCTTTTTGCAATCCTTATGATCAACCGCACGGCTGCTACGGGCGCAATTCTCCAGATGCTTTCCCACGGATTGCTCACGGCGTTGTTCTTTGCATGTATCGGTATGATTTACCATCGTGCCCATACCCGCGACATTCGTGAGTTGAGCGGTTTAATCCGCATCATGCCATTCATTTGTGTCTGCTTCGTGATTGCAGGTCTTGGAAACCTTGGACTTCCCGGATTCAGCGGTTTCGTTGCCGAGATGACAATCTTTGTTGGTTCATTCCAGCAGGCCGACACACTTCACCGCGTGCTTACAATTCTTGCTACCACCAGTATCGTGATTACCGCAGTGTTTGTTTTGCGAATGGTTGGCAAGGTGATGTATGGTGTCTGCACCAACGAAAATCATCTCAAGCTCCACGATGCTTCATGGGACGAAAAAGTGGCAATCACAGTCCTTGTTGTCTGCATTGCAGGTCTCGGTTTTGCTCCGTTGTGGATGAGCAATATGATAAGCGATAGTGTTGAACCGATTGTAACCCACATTCAGTCGGCCACCACGCAATTAACATCGATAACATCTTTGATTCCGTAAAGATATGAACTACACTCAATTTCTCTATATGCACGAGGAACTTGCCCTATTGGCGGTTATCGTGATAATGTTCATCTACGATCTCATCGTGTGCACCGACCGCAAGGGCAGCAAGCCCGTGCTCAACACAGCCGTTCCCGTTGTGTTGATGGCGGCTCTCACAATTTTCAATGCCATTCCCTGCATGCCTACAGGTGAAGTGTTCGGAGGAATGTACCAGACCACTTCCATGACAACAATCATGAAAACGGTTCTCAATATCGGTACGCTCATTGTGTTCCTTATGGCGAAAGGCTATTTGAGTCGCGATGAAAACCATGTAAAGCAAGGTGAATTCTATATTCTCACCTTGTCTACTCTTCTCGGTATGTATTTCATGATTTCTGCGGGGCATTTCATAATGTTTTTCATAGGATTGGAACTTGCTTCCGTTCCGATGACAGCACTCGTGGCATTCGACAAATGGCGTTCCACCTCGGCAGAAGCAGGAGCGAAGTACATTCTCGTGGCATTGTTCTCGAGTTCGCTTTTGCTCTATGGCATTTCGATGATCTACGGTGCTACAGGCACGATGTATTTCAACGATCTTGCTTGTAAACTCGACGGCGGAATGCTCAACATTCTCGGCCTTGTGTTCTTCTTTACCGGAATGGGCTTCAAGATTTCTCTTGTTCCGTTCCACCTTTGGACAGCCGATGTATACGAGGGCGCACCTACTGTAATCACGAGTTATCTAAGCGTAATCTCCAAAGGAGCTGCGGGCTTTGTTCTCCTCACCACGCTTGTCAAGGTATTTGCTCCTATGATTGCCGATTGGCAGGAGATATTGTTCTGGATTATTATTGTGTCGATTACAATAGCCAACCTCTTTGCTCTCCGTCAGCAGAATCTCAAACGATTCATGGCGTTCTCGGCAATCTCTCAGGCTGGCTACCTTGTGCTCGGTGTGATTCCCGGAACTGCTCAGGGTATGACGTCTTTGGTGTTCTATCTCTTGGTTTACCTTGCTGCCAACCTTGGCGCATTTGCTGTGATCAACGTGATAGAACAAAAGA
Source organism: Christensenellaceae bacterium Phil1 (assembly GCA_963626585.1). Classification (GTDB taxonomy): domain Bacteria; phylum Bacteroidota; class Bacteroidia; order Bacteroidales; family Bacteroidaceae; genus UBA6398. The sequence goes on from CAVFYC010000025.1 coordinate 10,063, forward strand.
GCGGAAAGATAAATCTTGACGAATACAACGGTTTGTATCAGACAAACCCCAAGTTGTCGTTCCTCATGACTCTCTGCTTGTTCTCTCTTGCTGGAATTCCGCCGTTTGCAGGCTTCTTCTCGAAGTTCTTCGTATTTATGGCTGCGTTCCACCAGGGATTCCATTTGTTGGTGTTTATAGCATTGGTCAACACAATCATTTCTCTTTACTACTATCTCAAGATTGTAAAGGCAATGTATATCTGCCCCAACGAAAGCCCCATAGCAACGTTCCGCAGCGACAACTATACGCGCATAGCCCTTGTGCTTTGTATTGCGGGAGTTCTGCTTCTTGGAGTAGTCAGTTGTGTTTACGGAATTATCGATGCCAACAGTTATGGCATTGATGTTCCTGCAATGGCTTCATGCTGCTGCGGCAAGTAATCCCAACGTAAAAATATAAAATACGTCCGCTATCAATTTGATGGCGGACGTATTTGTTTTAGAATCAGTAGGAGTATCGATAGCTAAAGTCGGGAAAATCTTTCTCGTCAATCAACTTGATTTTGTATTTGGCTTTAACACGTTCCGCCTTGGGTTTCGAACCGTCGTATTTTATTTTCGCTTTTATGGCAAGGTATTTCCCCGTTTCTGCGAGCACTCCAGCACACTTTCCCACCAAATCGTTGATGCCTTTTTTGTTGTTGTCTATCGCCGTAAAGTGTAAAGTAGTTTTGCCTTTTACCGGTATTGTGATATTCGAGGGGCTTCCGTCGGATATGAATGCTTTCTCTGCTCCTGGTGAAGGGTTGTATACGGAATGCACCATTATGATAGGGCGAAAAGACAAGGAGTCTTCGCTATAGTCTATCAAAACCCAGGAACTGCAAAAGGCGGAAAGTTTTTTGCCATACACAATTTCCCATGGAGTATGCACAGCTTCGTAATGATCACGCTTTTGATGATTGCTTTCTTGGGCGTAAACATGTATAGCTGCAAATACGAGATTTACAGGAAGTAATTTCTTAATAATTCCAACCTGTACAAAAAATATTCCCGCCTCTGCTTTAATCGTTCCATGCTTTATTTCCTTTTTCTTTTGTTTTCTGGAAAATCTTTTTCGCTAAGCAATTTAATTTTGTATTTGGCGGTAAGACATTTCTCCTTGGGCTTTGAACCATCGTAGTGAATCTTTGCCTTAACGGCAAAGTATTTGCCTGTTTCGCCAAGCGCACCAATACATTTTCCCACATCGGCATTGTAACCTCTTGATAATTTATCAATGGCGAGTACTTCAAAATCCTCTTTGCCGTCTATAGGTATTTCTTCAGCTCCGCTTTTTGATTTTACATATATACACGACGGATTAGTTGCCAAGTTTAACCCAGGAGAGGGATTGTAGTTTACACCAAAAATTATTTCAGGTTTGAAATAATTTGCCTTGGTTCCGGGACGCAGGACCAAATCTGTTTGATAACATACGGCATAAAACCTTTTGCCGTATATCACTTTGGGTTCCGCACTCACGAATGTGTCTCCGTAACATTTGGCAGCTACCACAAGGATTAGAGAAAGAAAAAATAGTTTTTTCATTGTAAAAAAGAATTCATTAGGGATTTATTTGTTAGACATTATGCCTGCAATGCAGGCGTTAGAGTTTTACTTAGTTCTGGCTGTAGATATGTTCTTGGACGGAATAGGCAGCCGAACCTCAATTAGATTTTGGCAATGCGACCTTTGTCGTCAATGCCGCGCGCGAAGCCTGTTTTAAGGCTTTTCCAATGTTTTTTTCATGGCAGACTTTTGTTTTATGTCGTTTTGGTTTGTCTGCACCAACCAATTTACGAGCAAATATACAAAAAGTTTTTACAGATTGTCCAAGATGAAAAGTTTTTTCTTGGGAAACAATATATTAGAGGCAGAGAACAGAAATTTTGTTTCCCGATGCAGAATTTTTTGGTTGCTTATTGGGGGCTATGTTTCCTTTTTACAGGTAAATTCTTAAAAATCTTCTCATGCCTATATAGGCTTTCGGAAGAATATGATTATATTTGAACGTAATATTGTTTTGTCTGTTATGAACAATGTCAAACAAGTCGTAGATGGGTCAGATACTTATTACAATGAGTAGGAACGCTTAATAGATTAAAAGCAATGGTAAGAGGTTGGGGTTTTTAGAAGAATGGAAATGGAGTACAATATCAAAGACAAAATAGAATGGACTGTGGTTTTTCTCGCAGAGTTCGGAAAACGGCATGGGTTGACGCTCAAGCAAGCCTTTAATTATCTGCTGCGCTACCAAGGCATCAATTTTGTGGAGCGGCATTATGACTATCTGCATACCCAGTCGTTTATTTCCGTAGTAGATGATATTACCGAGTATTGTGGCAAAATGGGAGGAGGCATACGATGAAACTATACCACGGCACCAATCAGGTTTTTGACGTAATAGACTTGCAGAAATCGAAGCCAAACAAGGACTTCGGCAAGGGATTCTATCTGTCTGCCGATTACGAACAGGCTCTCAAAATAGCACATATAAAGGTTGAGCAACAACAACAAGGCTCTCCTCTTGTTATGGAATTTGATGTTGACGAGGAGGCGATGAATGCGCTACGTTTGCTTCGCTTTGATGACTATAGCGAAAAATGGGCAGAGTTTATCTTGGCCAACCGCAATAGCAGTACAGGCAGACCTGTCCATGACTACGACATCGTAATTGGCCCGATAGCTGACGACCATGTGGGCTTGCAGTTATGGAAATACGAAAACCAACTGATAGACTTGCCTACGCTTGTCGGCAAGTTGAAATATATGAAAGGCATGACCATGCAGTATTTTTTTGGTACTGAAAAGGCTTTGGCATTATTAAAACAAACAGGAAAATGATTGACGAGAAAGAAATGATGAAGGACGATATGGTAACGAAACTTGCTATATTGCTCATAGAAGACGATAAGGCGAAAACCATGACGGAGGCACTCGATACTGTCATCAATTCCGAAACCTATCAAAGGTTGGTGGACGATAAGGCAGCACTCTACTATCAAAGTCCACGCTATGTCTATGATTTTTTACAAAACGAATTGACAATTGGGAAGGTTTTGTAGAAGAAAAAGAGGCGGTTGACTGAAACGGCGGTGTAAAACGAAGCGTGTTTGGGCTATGTTTTTTTAGCGGAGTTTGATGCCGGGAAAACGACACGGCATCTCGTGAAAATTCCGGGCCACCAAATTTAAATTCCGCCGCATCTAATTTAAATTCCGCCGCATCTCGTTTTGCCGGTATTTTGATGCCGTTTTTTGCGGCTTGCATCTGCCCTGTGCTAAATGCGCGGGGCGTTATTTTATGTATTGGTTGCTGTGGTTTTCGAGCATCGGGGTGTTGACCAAACGAAACAGCGATGCGTTTTCGGGGCCGCTGGCGTTGTGCACGGTGTTATTGGTGAATGCTATGCCGTTTGAATTTATGGCGGTAACCAATGCCACTCCGTCGGGAAGGCTGAATGTGCAGTTTTTTACCACAAGTTGTGGTGTTCCTTTCTGGTTGTAGTCGTGCGAGGGGCAGTTCACGTTGAACGCTCCCCAGACCAAGTTTTTCATTGTGCAGTTCTCCACCGTGAGTTTCTGCGTGGGCGGTCCTTCTATTCCGCCGCTCATTAGTGCGAGTTCAAATCCCAGTCCGTTGTCTTCGATTGTGCAATTTTTCACTCTTGTGGGCTGATGTGTGAGAATGCCTCTTTGTAGCTGTGTGCCAAAGGTGCAGTGGGATATCACGGCTTCTTCGTCGCTTTGCAGGTATATGGCGGTGTTTTTGCCGGCTTGCGCCACGTCTTTGTCGAGCGTAACGATTCCTTCGCGGTAGTTAATCGGTAGGTAATGCAGTATGGTGCATTCGGCAAGCTGTCTGTTTTTTTCAAGGTCAAAGAGCATTACTTTTTTGCCCGTAGCGAGATTTGTGTTGTCCCATAGAATGTCTTTGTGTGCTATACGGAATTTGCGCGGCGACAGTATTTCGGTTATCGCATCTCCCGACATTTTTATATGAATAGCGTCGTCCATCGTGCGTTCTATGTGGCAGTTTTCGATGCGTGGCTGAAAGTCGTTGCCTTTAAGGTGAATGCCGTCGCTGCAACCTGCTACAATTCTGTTGCCAAGGGGAACGATTGAAAGGTTGCGTATTGTGGGGTGGGCGCAACCCTTCATCACCACTGTCATAAGCGGCGCGGCATAGGATGTTACGTTTTCTATCACCACGCTGTCGCATTGCTGCGCGGCTATGTTGGCTGTGTTGGTGTAGACATACTCGTCTTTTTCGGCAAGGTTGGTTGTGGTTTTGTTTTGAAGGAGTTTCGATGCGGGAAAGTCTATCTTCATGCAAAAGAAATCGCCAGTCTTGAGTTGTTCCTGCTTTCTCAGGGCATACTTCACGCCGAATGTTCCGTTGCCCAGGCTTTCCACTTTTTTCACCCACGAATGTCCTTGATAGAATTTGCGGTTGTCGCCGTTCGCAAATATGCAGTCCACCATTTTTCCGCCTTTGTAGTACGACTCGTCTCCCACCACGGGCGGCGCATAACCGCTGTCCACTTTGAATTCCAGGTAATAGTTTGCGGCATCGGCCTTGGTGATTCGCCCTTGTGTGTAGGGCAGCGGCGAATAGTCTATCTTGAAGTTGCGGAGGACGATGTTGTGCGAACGGTATAGGGCAAAGGCGCGCGAAGACGGGTGAACGAGCAGCGTGGAGCCGTTGCCCTCTACCACCATGTGGCTTGCGCGGCTTATGAGAATGCGCCCGTTGCAGTCTTCAAGGTGTTGCGCAATGCGGTAAACCTTTCCCGGGGCGAATTCCACCTTTACCGGGCGTTTCTGGGCGCATGCCTTTTGAAACAGACGCGTGAGCGCGGGCAGGGCATCGGTCTTGCCGTCGCCGCGAATGCCAAACTTTTCAACCCGGTAGTATATCGTGTCGCCGGAAAGGGAACGGGCGTGGCTTAGAAGCGGTGTAAGCGCAATGAAGATTGCAATTGTGAGGCGAAACATGCTTTATGTTTTTGAAAAATGGTATTACAAACGTCTGATATACCATGACATTTACAAAAATAGTAATTTTGCACAACTAAAAACAGGAAGTGATGGAATTTAAGTTGAAAGGCCATGCGGCAATGTTGGGCGCAAACGCCATGTGGGGGCTTATGTCGCCCGTTTCAAAGGTTGTGATGGCCGGCGGAATGGTTACTCCGCTTGTTGTAACCGACCTCCGCATTGGCGGAGCTATGATTCTTTTTTGGATTGTCTCATTGTTTCAAAAGCCCGAGCACGTGAATCATAAGGACATGATGACATTGTTTTTTGCATCTCTGTTCGCAATCGTTCTCAATCAGGGCAGTTTTATATTTGGTGTGAGCATGACGTCGCCGGGCGAGGCTTCAATCATAACTACAAGCATGCCGCTGTGGGCAATGGTGCTTGCGGCGTTTATTCTCAAGGAGCCCGTAACGGGCAAAAAGGTTCTCGGCATAGCTTTCGGGGCCGGCGGCGCGCTGATGCTTATTCTTGGCAGCAATCAGAGCGCTCCCGTGCATTCTTCAACCGGCAACCTTGCGCGTGTGGGCGATATGCTTGTGCTGTTTGCCCAGTTCTGCTACGCGTTCTACATTGTAAAATTCAAGAACTTTGTCAGCAAATATTCTCTCGTTACCATAATGAAATGGATGTTCACCTACGCATTTGTTTGCACCATTCCATTTTCGGCAAACGACCTTATGAACGTTGACTGGGCCGACATTCCGCTTTCGCAAGTGGGCGAAATTGCGTTTATAGTGGTTGGCGGCACGTTTTTCAGCTATATGCTAATTATTGTGGGCCAGAAAATCCTTCGTCCCACCGTTGCCGGAATGTACAATTACGTGCAGCCGGTTGTGGCATGTGCGGTGGCGGTTTATTGGGGTATGGACTCGTTTAATTTTGTCAAGATAATAGCCGTAGCATTCATCTTCGGCGGCGTATACCTCGTAACAATAAGCCGCAGCCGAAAGGACTTGGAAAAACATTTGCAGAGCGCGGAAAAACAATAACGCATGCCGTAAAAACGATGTCTGACATTATTCAAACAATGTCTGACATTATTTAAATTATATCAGACATCTGAAAAACAAGATGCCGCATTGGTTTTTGCGATATGCCAGATGCTTTTTGCGGAGTGGGGGAGTGTGTCCTTGAAATGCCATGAAATCTGACATTTTGCGGTTGTTTTTGCCGTTTTTCCAACAAAAAGATATATTTTTGCAGATGCTGAAAGAAAGTGCATGGTTGTACTTTTGACGAAGCGTGATATTAAAAAAACGAAACAACGAAACGTAAATATGAATGTAGCAATAGTAGGCGCGAGTGGCGCTGTGGGACAAGAATTCCTCAAGGTGCTTGACCAAAGAAACTTTCCAATTGACAATCTCAGGCTTTTCGGTTCGCAGCGAAGCGCGGGCAATAAATATGTTTTCCGTGGCAAGGAATACGAAGTGGAACTTCTGCAACACAACGACGCTTTCAAGGGCGTGGACATAGCCTTTACGTCGGCGGGCGGCGGAGTTTCAAAGGATTTCGCGGGCGACATTACGAAATTCGGCGCTGTGATGATTGACAATTCCAGTGCTTTTCGCATGGACAACGATGTTCCTTTGGTTGTGCCCGAATGCAATGCAGAAGATGCGTTGAATCGTCCGCGCGGCATCATAGCAAATCCTAACTGCACTACTATAATGATGGTCGTAGTACTGAAGCCGTTGGAAAACATAAGCCATATCAAACGAATTCATGTGGCTACCTATCAAGCTGCAAGCGGTGCAGGAGCTGCGGCCATGAAGGAACTCGAACTGCAATACCGACAAGCTTTGAACGGCGAGCCGATAACGGTGAACAAGTTCCCGCATCAGTTGGCTTTCAACATGATTCCGCAGGTTGATGTGTTCCAGGAAAACGACTACACCAAGGAGGAAATGAAAATGTACAACGAGACGCGCAAAATAATGCACAGCGACGTTGTAACGAGTGCCACTTGCGTGAGAGTTCCGTCGCTCCGCTCGCATAGCGAAAGCGTTTGGATTGAAACCGAAAAGCCCATCAGCGTGGCCGAAGCCCGCGAGGCAATGAAGGGCGCGCCCGGCGTTACGCTGGTTGACGCTCCAAAAAACGGCGAATACCCTATGCCGCTTTTCACAGCCGACAAAGACGATGTTTATGTGGGACGTTTCCGCGAGGATCTCGCAAATCCCAACGGCCTTACCTTTTGGCTTTCGGGCGATCAGATACGCAAGGGCGCTGCCCTCAATGCCGTGCAGATTGGCGAGTACTTGATAGAATCGGGAAATCTGAAATAATAAAAATATAATCAGACTGTTACAAGCGGCGGAAGGATATCGTTTCTTTCCGCCGCTTTTGCGTAAAAACTCCGCCGCATCTAATTTAAATTAGATGCGGCGGAATTTAAATTTGGTGGCCCGGAATTTTTACGAGATGCGATGTGTTTTCAACGGGGTGGTGCAGTGGAAAAATTAAATGCGTTGTAAAGCATTTCCAACGCCATATAGAAGCATTGAAAACAGCCGGAAATTTTCGGAAATGTGGGCGGAATTATTCGAAATAAAACGACAGAATCACCATGTTGCTTTTCGCAGAGTTCAAACCCTCGGTGTAAACTGCCTTGGTCTTGTCGATAAGGTCTTTGCGGTCTTTGTTTAGAATATTGTTGAGACCTATGCAAAACTTAATCTCGGGAATGAGTTTGAAAAACGGCATGTAGAAATCGCAGCCCATGCCAAATTCGGCGTAGAGCGTGAGCGGTTTGGTCAGAATTGCATCTTGTTTGTGCCCCGCCAGGTCGTACATTGGATTTAATCCCGCAAGAAGATAAGGACGATGGTTGTTGAAACGCAGCGCGCTGAACTTGATGTCGACGGGAATGGATATGTAGGTGGATTTGATTGACTCCGACGTTTCCTTGCCCGACACTTGTTCGCGGAAAGTGAAGTGGCGTTGTCCGAAGTGTATAGTAGGAGTGCTGCGCAAGGCAAAATATTTGTTCAATCTCCACTCTCCGAGTACACCAAAACTGAAGCCGAAATCCCCTCGGTCGTTTACAGAATACCATTGCTCGCCTGTCTCGGGATTGATATACCCGCTGTTTTCAAGGCTGAGCCCTTGGGAATGCACTGCGCACAGAAATCCGTAATGGAACATGCGGTTGTCGATGTACGGTTTGTTCTGCACTTTGCGCGTCTGTGCGTTGGCAGCCGCAGCAAATGCCGCAAAGGTTGCCATGAGAAGCACAATATGTTTGATTTTAGCGTTCATAACCTATCAAAGATAACGCTTGATACGCCTCTTTATTGTTTGTTTGCGCCGAATGTATAACGCAAAATTTGCTATCTTTGCAAAGATTTGCAAGAAAGCAAGCAAAACCAATAGAATATGTCCGACGAAAACAACGAAATAGAGCTCCATTCGCAATATATCCCCGAAAGCAACGACGACAGCGGAAACGTGAAGAAACTTCCGGGAATGTATGAACGCTGGTTCCTGGATTATGCAAGCTATGTGATACTCGAACGCGCCGTGCCCCATATAGGCGACGGCCTGAAACCCGTGCAGAGAAGAATTCTCTACACCATGAAACGAATGGACGACGGGCGGTACAACAAAGTAGCGAACATCGTGGGAAAAACAATGGAGTTTCACCCTCACGGCGACGCTTCGATTTACGGCGCGCTCGTACAACTCGGACAAAAGAACCTGCTTGTTGACACCCAGGGCAACTGGGGAAACATTCTTACCGACGACCCTGCGGCCGCCGGGCGTTACATCGAAGCGCGGCTCTCGAAGTTTGCCCTCGATGTGCTGTTTAATGCAAAAACCACCGAATGGAAACTGTCCTACGACGGACGCAACGAAGAACCGGTGTGCTTCCCGGTGAAATTCCCCCTGCTTCTGGCGCAAGGAGCTGAGGGTATAGCCGTGGGACTGTCGTCGAAAATCCTGCCACACAACTTCAACGAACTCTGCGATGCGGCCGAGAAATATCTGCGCGGCGAAGAATTCAGCCTGTATCCCGATTTTCCGACCGGCGGACTGGTTGACGTTTCGCGCTACAACGACGGCGCACGCGGCGGAAACGTTAAGGTGAGGGCGAGAATAGAGAAACTCGACAACAAAACGCTTGTGATTACCGAGATACCCTTTGGGAGAACCACTCAGAGCCTAATCGATTCAATTCTTAAGGCAAATGAGAAAGGCAAGATCAAGATAAAAAGCGTAAACGATATGACCTCGGCAAACGTAGAAATACGCATAAATCTCGCTCCGGGCACAAGCGGCGACAAGACAATTGACGCCCTTTATGCGTTTACCGACTGCGAAGTGAGCATATCGCCAAACTGCTGCGTGGTGGAGGACAACAAACCGCGCTTCCTCACTGTGGGAGATGTTTTGCGCATAAGCGTTGACCGCACAAAGTATCTACTTAAATGGGAACTTGAGAACAGACGCAAAGAACTCGAAGAACAGTTGTTTTTTGCCTCGCTCGAGAAAATCTTCATCGAGAAACGCATCTACAAGGAGCGGCAGTATGAACAGGCAACCGACAGTGATACGGCTGTGAAGTTCATAGATTCAAAACTCGAGCCTTACAAGAAAGATTTTATCCGTGAAGTTACGCGCGACGACATACTTCGTCTTTACGAAATAAAGATGAAGCGTATTCCCAAGTTCAACAAAGACCAAGCAGATGAGCTTATCGCACGAATAAAAGAGGATATTGCCAAAATTAGCCGAGACCTCGAAAATATGACAGAGGTTACGATTAATTGGTATTCCATGATCAAAGCAAAATACGGCGAAGATCATCCGCGCCTCACCGAACTTCGTTCGTTTGACACCATAGAAGCGACCAAAGTAGTTGAGGCCAACGAAAAACTATATATCAACCGCGCCGACGGATTTATAGGAACAAGACTGAAACACGACGAGTTCGTGGAAAATTGCTCCGATATCGACGATGTGATACTCTTTTACCGCGACGGCACATACAAGGTAACTCGCATTGCAGACAAGCTGTTTGTTGGCGAGACCGAACGTTCGAAAAAAGAAAAGCGCAAGGCGGAAATAATACATCTGGCCGTGTTCAGAAAAAACGACAAGCGCACAACTTATAATGTGGTGTATCGCGACGGAAAAGCCGGCACGTATTTCTACAAACGCTTCAACGTAACCTCGATGACCCACGACAGGGAATATGATCTCACCCAAGGAAAGGCGGGAAGCCGTGTGGTTTATTTTACAGCCAATCCCAACGGCGAGGCAGAGGTTATAAGAGTTGCGCTGAAGCCGAGTCCGAAAATCAAGAAGCTCGCATTTGAATGCGATTTCGGAGAACTGCAAATCAAAGGCCGTCAGAGCAGGGGCAATACCCTTACAAAAAACGACGTTTACCGCATCACGTTGAAAAGCCACGGCGTTTCAACACTCGGGGGGTGCAAGATTTGGTTTGACAAAGACATAAATCGTTTGAACATCGACGGACGCGGGGAATTTATCGGCGAATATCGTGGCGACGACAAGATACTTGTGGTGCTCGACGACGGAACTTTTTATACCACCGACTTTGATCTCAACAATCATTACGAACCTGGTATTGTCAAGATGGAGAAATTTGATGATGCGAAGGTATGGACGGCGCTTCTTTACGATGCCACGCAAAACGATTTCCTTTATCTTAAACGCTTCAACTTTGAACGTTCGGCCAAGAGGCAGAACTTTTTGGGCGAGGAGGCAAAGTCGCAACTCGTGTGTCTCACGTCGGACGAATATTCCCGCTTCCGCATCACATTTGGCGGCACCGACGAATATCGCGAGCCGTTGGAAATCGAAGCTACCGAGTTTGTGGGAGTAAAGAGTTTCAAGGCGCGCGGAAAACGTGTTACAACGTTCAACGTGGAAGGCGTGGAGCAAATTCCGTCGCTGTTGAAACCCAAAGAAAGTCCCGCGGAGGAAACGGCAGATGGCTTGCCGGTGGGAAACAACGGCGTGGCGGACGAACCGGATACCGATATGCCCGACGGAGATGCCGACAACAGTCATACGTTGTTTGAGTAAAGCGGCGGCGCGGGGCGGATTGTGCGGAAAACGTGGATTTCTGTCTCGCCAAAGCCAAACAAACGGCAATTAAAAGCCGGTAAAAATATAATTTTGTAACTTTGCGAACGTAATCGGTGGCTTTTTGCCTAAACGGGAAGGGCTGCCGTATGTAAACACTCGAATTAAATATTACGGCAAAGGGGCGCGCAGGAATTTTTGCAGCCCGTAGCCGAAACAACACTAAGCAGAATCATGATTCAGAAGCTTTTGATCTACAACACACGCACCCGAATGAAGCAGGAGTTCAAGCCGCTCACTCCGGGAAGGGTAGGAATGTATGTTTGCGGCCCTACAGTTTATGGCGATCCGCATCTCGGACACGCGCGTTCCGCAATCACTTTCGACGTGGTGTTCCGTTATTTGCAGCATATAGGATACAAGGTGCGCTATGTGAGGAATATTACCGACGTGGGGCATCTTGAGCACGACGCCGACGAAGGTGAGGATAAAATAGCCAAGAAAGCGCGTCTCGAGCAGCTTGAACCGATGGAAGTGGCGCAATATTTTACAAACCGCTTCCACGATGCGATGCACGACCTCAATGTGTTGCCGCCCAGCATCGAACCTCATGCCACCGGCCACATAATTGAGCAGGTGCAGCTGGTGAAACAGATTCTCGACAACGGTTTTGCTTACGAGAGCAACGGCAGCGTTTATTTCGACATAGAGAAATACAACCAAGTGCACCATTACGGTATACTTTCGGGCCGAAATCTTGACGACATCATCAACGAAAGTCGCGACCTTGCCGGCATTGGCGAAAAGCACAACCAAGTGGATTTCGCCCTGTGGAAGAAGGCGCAGCCCGAACATATCATGCGGTGGCCCTCGCCTTGGAGCGACGGGTTCCCGGGCTGGCATGCTGAATGTACGGCAATGGGCCGAAAATATCTTGGCGACCATTTCGACATTCACGGAGGCGGCCTCGACCTTGTGTTCCCCCATCACGAATGCGAGATTGCCCAGGCTGTGGCGTCGCAAGGCGATGAAATGGTGCACTACTGGATGCATAATAATATGGTAACGGTCAATGGGCAAAAAATGGGCAAGAGTCTTGGAAATTTCATCACTCTCGAGGAATTTTTCACTGGAAGCCACGAAAAACTTACGCAGGCTTACACGCCTATGACCATACGTTTCTTTATCTTGCAGGCACATTATCGCAGCACGGTGGACTTCTCGAACGAAGCCCTCATATCAAGCAAAAAAGGCCTCGACAGATTGATGGACGCGTATGCCGCATTGCAGAAAATATCGGGCGTTGCCGACGGAAAGGTTACGATGAAAGAGGTGGAAGAACTGAAAAACAAGTGCTACGAGGCCATGAACGACGATTTCAATACGCCAATATTGATAAGCAACTTGTTTGACGCGTGCCACACAATAAACCAAATCGTAGACGGAAAGAACACTATCACGCCTGATGCGCTCGAAGAATTGCGTAAAACGTTTGAAGTGTTTGCGTTCGACGTTCTCGGCTTGCGCAAGGAGGCATCTTCAAACGAGGGCAGGGAAAAAGCTTTCGGCAGCGCGGTGGATCTTTTGCTCGAAACGCGCCAAAAAGCCAAGGCGGCCAAAGATTGGGCGACGAGCGACCGTATTCGCGACGAACTTGCTCGTTTGGGATTCGAGGTGAAGGACACCAAGGACGGTGCAACCTGGAAACTGAACAAATAAAGATAGCTGGAAAAATCTCGGGGAGCCGTCGGCGTGGCTGCGCAATGGGCTGAAGCACAGAAGCCAACGCACGTTTTGAAGGACTCCTGCGATGAATTTCGGAATTAGCGGCGTTTTGTACTGTAGGCATAGGTTTTGCCCGGTACAAAACGCTCGTTTTTTACGCTCTGTCAAGAGTTGATTTTCAAGATATTGCAGATGGGCAAAATTCCAAGGCATCTCGTTTAAATTAGATGCGTCGGAATTTAAATTATGTCTGACATAGTTTTTACGAGATGCGATGTCGTAAAAACGGGGTAGGCAACTGCTTTTTGTTTGGCATATATCGGCAAGATGAAAAAGGCATTAAACTTCCTGAAAAACCACGTTATATTATTATATATGTAGCGTAGGTTTCCATAAAACCGCTATCTTTGCACGGATTGCGTGAGAGTCAGCACGTTTTGCGGAAACATTTGAAAAATGAACGGCAACAAAAACAATACAACCTTTTCGTTCGGGCATAAAAAGTTCGGAATGCACGCGTTGTGCATGCTGCTCAATATATTGATAGCCCTATGGTTTTTGCGCACGCGTTCGGGCGAAGTTTTCTACAACCTTCATGTTATGGACATGCTCACCATGGTGAGCGCCAACTTTTATGGTCCCGAATATGCCGACTATCTTTTCTACAATCTGTCGAGCAAACTAATCTGGGCGCCGCTAATAGTGTCGATAGTCTATGTGATTTTGAAAGGCAGCAAGAACAAACGGCAGGCAATCGTGCTCATTCTCGTAAGTGTGGCAATTGTGGCCCTTTGCGATCAGGTCTCGGGAATGATAAAACGCACTGTGGAACGTCCGCGTCCCTCTCATAACGACGAGATATCCTATCTGCTTCATTATGTAAACAACTACCACGGCGGGAGGTTCGGTTTCGTTTCAAGCCACGCCGCCAACTGCTTCGGCGAAAGCGTGTGGCTCATGCTGCTGTTGCGCCGGCGCGCCGTGAGTGTGGCTCTGTTTAGCCTTTCGATACTTATATGCTATTCGCGCATCTATCTTGGAGTTCACTATCCCCTCGACGTACTCGCGGGAGCCTGCCTGGGACATATCATAGGCGCCCTGGTTTATGTGATATGCGTGAAGTTTATGGGCTTGAAGGGCTGCATCATTCCCGATCGCCACAACGTGGTGCTGATAGCCGCGATAGCCACCCCCGCAATCATTGCCGTGATAAGCATGTTTCATGTGTTTATCTGAACAACCCCGCTGAGATTTCCCTAATCCCCAAAAATCTTTGCTGCTTCGGAGCTTGTTCGCGCATTTCCGCAGCTGTTTTGAAAATCCCCGCAACTCGTTAGTAATACTTCCAAGTTTGCGGAAAAAACAAAGGCCGCACAGCGGTTTCCCGCGTGCAGCCTTTTAATGTTATACCGTTTCGGCAGTTTTTAGTCGCAGTTAGCGAGTTTGTTTTCCGAACCGAGAACGTCTGTAATCTTATGCTTGTAAAGCTCAACCATATATTCGCGAGCCTTTCCGCAATACTGACGGGGATCGAAGTATTCCGGGTGGGTTGCGAAGGTCTCACGTACACCTGCTGTGAAGGCAAGACGTGAATCAGAGTCGATGTTGATTTTGCAAACTGCGCTCTGAGAAGCCTGACGAAGCTGATCCTCGGGAATACCAACAGCATCGGGAAGATTGCCGCCGTATTTGTTGATAATGTCAACATATTCCTGCGGAACAGATGAGGAGCCGTGGAGCACGATGGGGAAGCCCGGAAGTTGTTTCTCAATCTCAGCAAGAATGTCAAATGCCAATGGAGGAGGAACAAGGCGACCTGTTTTCGGATCGCGTGTACACTGTTCGGGTTTGAACTTATATGCTCCGTGCGATGTGCCGATAGAAATTGCCAGAGAGTCCACTCCTGAACGAGTAGAGAAGTCAATAACTTCCTCGGGACGGGTATAGTGGCTTTCCTCAGAAGCAACTTCGTCTTCCACGCCTGCGAGCACGCCAAGTTCACCTTCTACTGTAACGTCGTACTGGTGGGCATAATCAACAACTTTCTTGGTAAGAGCGATATTTTCCTCGTAGGGAAGTGCGCTACCGTCGATCATAACTGAAGAGAAGCCGAGATCCACGCAACTCTTGCAGAGCTCGAAACTATCTCCGTGGTCAAGGTGAAGTACTATCTCGGGGTGGTTGCAGCCAAGTTCCTTTGCAAACTGAACAGCTCCCTCTGCCATGTAGCGAAGAAGGGTTGCATTTGCGTATTTACGCGCGCCTTTCGATACCTGAAGGATTACCGGCGAACGGAGTTCTGATGAAGCTGTGATGATAGCCTGAAGTTGTTCGAGGTTGTTGAAGTTGAACGCGGGAACAGCCCAGCCGCTCTTTACAGCTCTTTGGAACATCTCGCGAGTGTTTACCAAGCCGATTTCTTTGTAGTTTACCATAATCTTAACGTTTTAGATACTTGATATGTAAATTCTTATTTTCTCCGCAAAGATACTTATTCTTTGTTATTTGTCGCATATGCTGGGTTGTTTTTTCGGGGCGCGGCGATGCGAGGTGCCTAATTTTTTGTCTTGGGTTTTACATTTTTCCAAAACTATAAAGTCTGCATTGCATAGCATGGCTTTGGCGGCTCAGAAATTGATATCTTGTTTGCTTGTTGTGGGACCTTCCACGGTCAGAATGCCGTCTTTTATGTTTAGTTTGTCGATAAAAACCACACGTTTGCCGGGCTCTTGTTTCATGCGTCCGTGATAGACGCAATAGCGTGTGCCGTCGGGCATTTTTATCACCATGTTGTGTCCCGTGCCCATCACATCGCCGCCTTTTGATATGTTTTCTTGCAGCACGGGGTTGTTGTCGGCTTTCTTGAATGGCCCGAGGGGATTTTTTGATGTGGCGTAGCCAACGGCGTAATACTTGCCTTCGAACGAGTTGGCGGAGTACATCATATAGTATGTGTCGCCGTCTTTAAATATAAAGGAGCCTTCGGTCCAGCGTCGGTTCACGTCGCCCGAGGTTACGGAGCGGCTTTCCCATTCTGCCTGGCGGTCGGATTTCTTTGCGGGCGGGGCGAGAAGCAGTTGGGGTTCGCCTATTATGCCCGAGAAATCGCTTTTCATCTCTACGCCGTAAACCCAGCTTTCTTCCACTTCGTTGAATGTTCCTTTGGCGCGCGCTTCATCGGCCACTTCGCTTTCCACGGGGTGTTTGTAGCAGCAGCGCGAATAATAGAGGTAGAATTTGCCGGTTGCTTCGTCGTGCAGCACATTTGCGTCGATGATAGGGTAGTCGGGGTTGAAAATCGGGCGGTTGTAGAGATCTTTGAAAGGTCCTGCGGCGGAATCGGCCACGGCAACGCCTATCTTGAAGTTTTCACCCTCGTTTGTTGGATTTTCGCGGTAGTTTGCGCTGTAGAACATGTAATATTTTCCGTTTAGCTCATACACCTCGGGCGCCCAGAAGCAGTTTACGTTCCATTGGCTGTCGGTTGCGCCTTTGTATACTTGCCCGCAGTTATTCCATGTCTTCATGTCGGTGGAAACGTATGCCTCGAAACCGTCGCCGAGTGAGGTGCCATACATATAGTATTTGCCGTCGGAGGAATGGAGAAGGAACGGATCGCCAAAGTTCATGGGCAGAGGGTTGCTGATTTGCGCTGTCTGAATTTTTGGAGCGCTTGTGCATGCCGTCAATATGGCTACTGCTGCAAACAGAAGGGCAGCGAGGAATGATTTTTTCATGATTTTATTGTTAGGGAGTTTGATATTCCGGTGATAATGTTTGTTTTATTGCCTTGCAAAGCGTTTGCCGTTCCAAGTGTATATGATGTTGGGGGCGATGAAAGGCTTTACCGTTTCCTGCTCTTTGGCTGAAAAACCTTCGGTTGAGAGACTGAACGAAATGTTGCCGTTTTGCTTGTCCACGTTGGCGCATACAAATGCGGCGCTGACAAGGTTTTTCGCCTTTTCGGCGGTTTCTTCGTCGGCGGTGTCGTTTTTCGCGAAAAATTCTCCGGCTTGGGGCATTTCTATATAGTCTGACGTTTTGAGCCGTTGCCATTGCGTGGTGTAGAAAGCCATTGCGGTTTCTTTGCCGGGGGCTGCAAAAGTGTAGGCTACCATTATAAGTTTGTCGCCGCCGGTTGTGGAGAGAATCTTAATCTCTGTCTGCGAACTGGCTGTGGGCGCGAGTTTCATGTAGTCGTCGGTCATTTCGCTTATGCTGCTTTTGCCGCCAAAGAGGTTCTGTACATTCGATTTCATATTGCTTTTGTAGAAATCTATGCAGTCGAGCCTGTTGTTTTTCGACATTACGGGCACGATGCTGTCGGGCATGGAGGAAAAAAGCTTTTCCATTGTTTGCGCGCCCGCCGATACCGTTCCTGCTGCAAGCGCAAAGATATAAATGATGATACGTTTCATTGCATTTGCGAAAATACAAAAATCTGCTGAAACGGGTTATTTTTTCCTCGAAAGCAAAGCGCAAAAAAACTACA
>CAVFYC010000026.1:0-27166 GCA_963626585.1 Christensenellaceae bacterium Phil1
CCACCAAATTTAAATTCCGCCGCATCTAATTTAAATTAGATGCGGCGGAGTTTTTGCTAAAAAAGAGACGGGCAAAAAAATACCGGACTTTGAATTCAAAGCCCAGTATTTCAGTTAGTTTGCACAGGTCAATAAGTAACCTTTATGTATTTCACGCCGTGCGACGGCAGGTAGTATTTCACATCAGAGGTGCTAAGGTCTTTCTGTCTCCAAAGATCGCGCACACTCTTTAGGCTCTTGATGCCGAGTTTTGAGAAATATTTTGCAAAATCCACGTTCACGTCCTCATCGCCTACGTTGAAAATTCCCACAGCATAGCTACCGTCGTAAAGAACGCGCTTCCATATTTGAATATCTCCGTCAACAACTTCCTGCTTGGCCTGTTTGCCGAGAATATCCTGGTTCACGGCGATAACTTCGTTGTTGCAAAGCAAACGTTTTGTGAACTCGTCCATCTGTGCCACGTCGCAACCGATAAGAAGGTTGGAGGCGAGCAAAGACCAAAGGCTGATATGCGTGTATTGTTCGTCAACAGTCAAACGAGAATCGCGAAGGTTTGCGCTCCAGCCCACCTTGCCCACGATAAGCATGTCGGGGTCGTTCCAATGTCCCGGCTGTGAGTAAGGATAAAGGTTCTTTTGGCGACGGAAACCTATGTCGTACATCGATTCCCAAGTGTCGGTGATATCTCCTGTGGTTCTCCATGAATTTGCGTCCACGAATTCTCCCCAACGCCAAACATCGGCCATACCATATTGGCAAAGGCTGTAGAATATGTCGCGTGGCTGTTGGCGCAGATAGTATTGCATTTTAAGGTAGGGCTTTATAAATGCCGGCGTGGTATGGTCTCCTTCTTCAGCATAACGCTTGGCGTATCCACACCAGTCGTATTTCAGATAATCTACTCCCCATTTGTTGTAGGTTTCGGCGTCTTGTTTTTCGTGGTCAATGGAGCCAAGATATCCTCCGCAGGTTATATGTCCCGGCGAAGAGTATATACCGAATTTGAAACCGTGGGAATGCAACCAGTCGCCCAGACCTTTCATGTCGGGAAACTTGTCGTTGGTGCCAATTGTGCCGTCGTCGTTTCGTTTTGCTGCCTCCCAGGCGTCATCAACATTGATATAGGAATAACCATAATCGGCAAGACCTTTATCAAGTATGGCCTGCGCCGAAGAAATCACCTTTTCCTGCGAAACGCTAAGCCCCCAGCAATTCCAACTGTTCCACCCCATCGGAGGAGTAAGCGCTATCTTGTCGCCTACAACAATTGTAAATTGTTTTTCGGCGCTTCCCTTTGCGTTTTCTGCCTTTATCGTCATGGTGTATTCGCCTGTAGATTGCAAGCTGCCCGACAAAATTCCGTTTTCGTTGTCGAGTTTTACGCCGTCAGGCAGTTTTGTTACGCTGAACTTCATTGGGCGCACGCCTGAAACGGGAATGCGGTAAATGATAGGGGAGCCCGGACGCACGCCAAAGCGCAAAGCTGAATTGATAACCGGTTTTTCGGGAGTTTCGGGCGTTAGAATGTATCGCGGGGTGTATTTGCCCGAAAGAGTACGGCCCGTGGCGTTGTCTTGATAGGTAATCTGGTAGCGCGTCAAGGCCTTGTCGTTTATGGGCAGGCTTATTGTGCGCGAACCCTTGCCTTTCACGTTCACGTTTTGCTCTATGGTGCTCACCGTATTGCCGTTGTCGATGTCTTTCTTTACGATTAAGAGTTTTCCTTTCTGGGCAGCTTTTGCGCTGTTGCTCATTTCAACTGTGCAATATTCCTTGCCTTTCACTGTGGAATGCCCCACGGAAAAACTCATGCAGTCGATAAGTCCCGGCACAAGCACCTTGACGGGACCATTGAACATACCGCCGTCGCCGCTCTTGTTGAAAACTCTCACGGCTATCACATTTTCTGCGTCCCATTTGAGCAGTTTGCTCGATACCGGCACATCGTAAACGCGCTCCGTGTCCCAGGCGGTCTCATATCCTTTGGGGTCGTTGTCCATACGCCCCATTTTGCCGATAAGTGTGCCGTTGAGATAAGTTTCGTCCACATCGTCGAATTTGCCGAGGAGGAATCTCACACTTTCTTTCAAGTCGGACGAATTGAGCAGGGATTTGGGGAGCGTGAACCTTATTCTATACCAAGCATAGGTGTTGTCTTTTCTAAGATCAGTGCGGTCGAGCGCCGAAATCTTCCAATCGTTGTCGTTCAGGGCGGGATTTTTCCACTCTGCATTGTCGCCAAGTTTCATTTTCACGTTGTCGACGGTTATCTGTGCGTTGGCACAGATGCCCAAAGCCATGAAAATCGAAGCAGCAAGGAATGTTTTCTTCATATGGTTGTAGGTTTTTGTAAATTATGCTTTGCAAAGAAAATAAAAATACTTGATTTCAAGGCATTGCTTGTCAATAAAATTAAAAAGTCAAACTTGAAAAAGGAAATAAAGGGTGGCGGAAAAGCGATAAACCATGCCGTTTTTCTCCCTTCCCGTTACGAAAACGCGGAATGTCCTAAAATTGTTATGTAATAGCTTGAAATACAAAAAGAAATCCTAAGAAACGACGCCCGTTTGCCTATGCGGAAAAACTACACGGCATCTAGTAAAAACTCCGCCGCATCTAATTTAAATTTGGTGGCCCGGAATTTAAATTCCGACGCATCTCGTAAAAACGATATTTTGTCCTTCAAAAACTATATCAAATGCCCTTTTTCCTGCACCAGAAATGCGGCAGAAAGTATGCGCTCAAACTTAAAAAATATGGGGTGCAATGCAATAATCGGCGGCATGCAGTCGTTAGAAAATAAATTGTGTCTTGTCGCAGATGCGGCCCAATGCAACCTATATAAAGTGAAACGCTACGCATTATATATATATACTGTAATAATGGCCGTGGGATTGCTGGCTTCGTGCACCACGAGCCAAAATACGCCCATGACGCGTTTCTACCATTCGTTTACGGCAAGATACAATACCTATTTCAACGGACACGAAGCCTACAAAGAGGGAATCCTGGCGCAGAACCAAGGAAATAAAGACAACTACACCGAAATGCTGCCCGTTTTCGCCGTAAGCAATAAGAGCACAGCCGAATTGGGAAAGAGCAATTTTAATACGGCAATTGAGAAATGCGAAAAAGCAATAAAGAACCATTCAATAAAACGCAAGCCAAAAGTAAACCGCGCCCGTAAACGCACTCCGAAACAAAAGCAAAAACTCGCCAAAAGAGAATACAACCCGTTTTTGAAGAATGCATGGATGCTTATGGGCATTTCGCAATTCCATAAAGGCGAGTTCGTTGAAGCGGCATCTACATTCTCGTACATCAACAGGCTATATGCGGCAGAGCCCGACGTACTTGCCGAAAGCCGCGCCTGGCTTGCGACGTGCTATTCCGAACTAAATTGGTTTTACGACGCCGAAGATATTTTCCGCAACAAGTTAGGGCGCGACAGTGTGCCCCATTCGGCGCGCCAGGCCCTGAATGCTTCGTACGCCGACTATTATGTGCGCCAGCAGAAATACAAAGAGGCGTTGCCCTACCTGAAAGAAATGGCCAGCCACGCAAAAGGTTCGGTGGCCAAGGCACGCCTGCATTTCCTCCTCGCACAGATTTACAACCTCGAGGGCGACCGTAAACTCGCCTACAAGTCCCTTTCGAAAGTAGTGCGCCAAAGTCCGCCCTATGAAGTACAGCTCAACGCCCGTGTGCTTCAAGCCGAAGTTGTGAGCAAAGGAAAAAGCAAGGCAATGCTTTCGCGCCTCAACCGTATGGCCAAGAAATCGAAAAACGTGAAGTATTGCGACCAAATATACTATGCAATTGGAAACATTCTCCTATCTCAAAACGACACCAACAAAGCCGTGGAAGCCTATGAGAAAGGTGTTTCAAAATCCACGCGGAGCGGAGTGGAGAAGGGCGCATTGCTTTTGAAACTCGCGAGCATTTATTATTCGCGCAACGATTTCACTTCGGCCAAGCGCTGCTACAGCAAAGCCCTCGGCATGATAAATAAAGAAAGAAAGGACTACGACAGCATTCAGACGCGCAGCAAAATAATTTCCGAGCTAGAACCGCATACCGCCGTGGTGTTTGCGCAAGACAGTGTGCAGGCTCTTGCAAAAATGCCGGCAACTGAGCAAAACAAAGTCTTTGACCAGGCAATCGAAATAGAGAAAAAACGCCTGCGCGAGGAACGTAAAAAAGCCGCGGCCGCAGGAAATAAAGGCGGGACGGGCGTAAGAAACCTATCAAACCAAGACAAAAAGAACGACACCTCAACTGCAACCCAACAAAAGCAACAAAGCGACGGCAAGGCCTGGTATTTTTACAATCCGCAGGCAGTAGCAAGCGGCAAGGAGGCTTTTGCGCGGCAATGGGGCGAACGTGAGTTGGCTGACAACTGGCGGCGTTCGGACAAGGAGCTTTCGGCGCAAAACGACATGGGAGACGGCAGCGAAGAGAACGCCGAAACTCCTACTGCAAACAAAGATTCCGTGGATTCCAAGGCACAGGCGGCAAACGATACGGCTTCGGCGAAAAAAGACGACAAAAAAGAGAAAAAATCCGCCAAAGACAATGACAACGAAAAGCTGACGCGCGAATATTATCTCAAACAACTTCCCTCCACGCCCGAACAAATTGCGGAGAGCAACAAGAAGATTATGGAAAATCTGCACGCGGCGGGAGTTATTGAGAAAGATAAACTGAACAATCTGCCGCTTGCCGAAAAAACTCTCACGCGCGTTTACACCGATTACCCGGAATACGAAAAAATGAACGACGTGTTGTATCAACTGTTCCTGCTCGAATCGCAAATGGGACACAACGATCTTGCACAGTTGTACAAGAACGCGCTCGTACAAAAGTATGCCGACGACAAGATGACCAAGATGATTACGGATCCGAACTTTGAATTTGATGCGAAATACGGCAAACAAATCGAGGATTCGCTATATGCTGCCACCTACAACGCTTTCCGTAGCGGCAACACGGGAGAAGTTTTGAAAAATGCCAAAGTTTCGCAGGAACGTTTCCCCGAAGGTGAAAACCGCGCCAAGTTCCTTTTCCTCGATGCGCTTTCAAATTTGGGAGAGGGGCGGCGTGATGCGTTCCGCGAGCGTTTGGAAGAAGTTGTGAAGGATTATCCCCAAAACGAAATCACTCCTCTTGCGCAGTCGATGCTCAAAGGTTTGAAAGAGGGGCGTGTTCCGGGCTCCGGTGTCTATGATCTCGGCTCTCTTTGGACACGTCGCAGCAAAGGCGACGCAGCTGTGCTCGATTCCATTGAACTTGCAAAACAACTTTCGCCGGAGCGCAACACCGATTTCAATGTAATTATTGCCTATCCCGTAGATTCGGTCGACGAGAACCAATTGCTTTACGATGTGGCGCGGTATAATTTCACCAATTTCGCAGTTCGTAATTTCGAGATGGAACAAACGGTGCAAGAAGGTCTCGGCCAAATGATTGTGAAAGGCTTCAACAGTTTCGACGAAGCGCATTCCTACGCACAGTTGCTCTACAACGAAAAACCGATGCGCGTGCATTTGGCCCACGCAAAGCTCATCGTGATATCAAAAGCCAATATGGAAAAACTTGGAGTGGACATCAGCATTGCCGACTACCTGAAATTCTACGACAAAACCTTTGCGCCGTTGAAGATTAAGCCCGAACTTCAACTCGACAAGCAGATTGACATATATCAGTCGGAAGATGATTTGCCTTCCAACGCAAATGATAACGACGAGAACGCAGAGCAGCAAAACGATGACGAGAATACTTATCCCGACAACGGCAACCAGGACGATGACGACTCGGAATGGTATGACATACAATAGTCTGCGCGGGAAAGGCAAGCGTCGAAAAACAAACTTCACCATGAAATATTTATTTACCATACTGTTTTCGGCTATGGCAATGCAGATGTCGTGCGCCGGTTCGTGGATAAGAATAAACCAGCTCGGCTATCTGCCGTCGGCAACTAAGGTGGCGGTGTTTATGAGTGAGGAAAAAGCCGAAATCGCGCGCTTCGAAATCGTTGACGCTGCCACGCAAAAGGCGGTTTATACCGTGAAAAACAAAAAACAAGGCACGGCGCACAAACCATATATAGTTGAAACCGGCGCAATGGGGCGAATGAAAACTACGGCACGCCTGAATTTCAGTGATTTCCATGCGCAAGGACAATATTATATAAGGGTTTTTCTGAAAGAAAACAAGGGGCGAAAAAACAACAAGGCATCTCGTAAAAACTCCGACGCATCTAATTTAAATTCCGCCGCATCTAATTTAAATTTGGTGGCCCGGAATTTAAATTACATCAGACCTCGTTTTTCAGCCTCCCCAAGCTTCAAAATTTCCAACGATGTTTACAACGGCGCAGCCGATTTTGTGCTCAACTATATGCGTCAGCAACGCTGCGGCTGGAACCCTTTTTTGCGCGACAGTTGCCATGTTTACGACGGAATGGTAGTAGGTTTTTGCAATGCCATAAATCCCGACGGCAGTGCAAGGCTTGCGCCCAACGGCAAACCGCTCCGCAAAGACAGCACGCGCATCGATGTGCGCGGCGGCTGGCACGATGCGTCCGATTGCCTGCAATATACCACCACCTCCGCAAATGCAATCTATCAGATGATGTTTGCGTATCTACAAAATCCCACATCGTTTGACGACACTCATAGAGCCGATGGAACTCCAGGCGCTAACGGAATTCCAGATATAGTAGACGAAATTTATTGGGGGCTTCTTTGGCTCGACAAGATGAACCCTGCGCCGGGCGAGATGTACAACCAGATTGCCGACGACCGCGACCATATCGGCATGCGCCTGCCTCATGACGACAAAGCCGATTACGGGTGGGGCAAAGGCAGTTATCGTCCCGTCTGGTATTGTTCGGGAGAACCACAACAACGCGGCAAAAATGGACTGAAAAACAACACCACGGGAGTGGCAAGCACGGCTGGAAAATTTGCGTCCGACTTCGCCCTCGGCTCCAAGGTTCTCGCGCCGTTTTATCCCGATTTCGCCGCCAAGATAGGCGCGAAAGCCCGGGCGGCATACCTCACCGGAAAAGCAAAACCCGGTGTGTGTCAAACGGCATCGGTTCTGTCGCCCTACATCTACGAGGAAGACAACTGGACTGACGACATGGAGCTGGCGGCAATAGAACTGTTTCATCAGACGGGCGACGAAAACTATATGAAAGAGGCTGTGGAATATGCGCGGCGCGAGCCCGTTACCCCTTGGATGGGAGCCGACAGCGCAAGACACTACCAATGGTATCCTTTCATGAACATGGGGCATTATTTGCTTGCCAAAGAAGGCGGCAAAAACCTCTCCGCAGAATTTGTGCGCAACCTGCGCTCGGGAATAATGCGCACGTGGGAAAAGGCAAGGCACACGCCATTTCTTTACGGCATTCCCGGAATTTGGTGCTCAAACAATCTCACCACGGCAATGCTCACCCAATGCATTCTCTACCGCCAAATCACCGGCGACAGGGAGTTCGAAGAAATGGAAGGCGCTCTGCGCGACTGGCTCCTCGGTTGCAATCCGTGGGGCGTGAGTATGATTGCAGGTTTTCCCCAACATGGCGTTTTTCCCACCCAACCCCATTCATTCATCATCAAATACAAACTTGGCAACACCCTTGGCGGATTGGTTGACGGGCCAGTTTATTCCACCATCTTCAACAGTCTTTTGGGCATAAGCACAGAAGGGGGAAACAATTACGAGGAATTTCAGCCCGGCGACCGAGTTTATCACGACAGCACCCACGATTATTCCACCAACGAGCCAACAATGGACGGCACAGCCTGCTTAACTTTTCCTTTCTCGGCATATCAGCAAGAGGGAATGGCTTGCGAGGCGCAGCAAAAGCGGTAGAAAAATCATGGCGTGCGACAGAATTTCGCGCATTTCCCGCCCCGTTTTTTTTCTTTCCAAATACCGTTTTTCTAATTCCCAATATCGTATTTCCTCGTTCCCGATATAGTTTTTCTGATGTCAGATATTATTTAAACGAAGTCAGACATAATTCAAACAATGTCAGACATTGTTTTTACGATATGCCTTGAAATTTTTCGGATATGCCACATGGTTTTAATATGCTTTATATCAACAAAATAAGATGCGTGGCGGAAAAATTGGGGTCGGACAAAGAATAAACAAAAAGGCACGGCTTTTGAAAGTCGTGCCTTTTTGAAGTCGGGGTGACTGGATTCGAACCAGCGACCTCGCGCCCCCCAGACGTGTACTCTAACCGGACTGAGCTACACCCCGCTTTTGTTTGGGTTAAGACCGAGAACGTTTTCACGCCTTGCGGCCTTTTCGCGTTTGCGAGTGCAAATGTATTGCGTTTTTCTGACATATCAAAAAATAAATCAATATTTTTGCCGAACAAAACGAAATTACGCTTGAAAATGATCTATAAAATTACTCCGCCAAAGGGTTTCGGTGTAAAAAAGGTGGTTCTTCCGGCCTCCAAAAGCCTATCAAATCGTGTGCTTGTCATAAATGCGCTTTCGCGTGTGCCGCAGAATATTTCCAACCTCGCAGAGTGCGACGATACGGCGGTAATGGTTGCAGCCCTTGCCCAAGGAAATGATGCCGAGATGCCTATTGATGTTCACGGAGCGGGCACGGCGATGCGTTTTCTCACGGCATATTTCAGTTTGCAGCCCTTGCGGCGCACAATCACAGGCTCGGCGCGAATGCAGCAACGCCCCATAACGATACTCGTTGAGGCTTTGCGCAAATTGGGGGCTGACATTGAATACGCGAAAACCGACGGATTTCCTCCGCTTCGCGTTGGCGGCGCCACGATGCACGGCGGCGAAATTTCCCTGCCGGCCGACGTAAGTTCGCAATACATATCTGCTTTGCTCATGATAGCCCCTTGTTTGAACGGCGGGCTTCGCCTTACGCTCGACGGCACCATTGCGTCGCGCCCATATATCAACATGACGCTCGAACTTATGAGAT
Organism: Christensenellaceae bacterium Phil1; assembly: GCA_963626585.1. Lineage (GTDB taxonomy): Bacteria > Bacteroidota > Bacteroidia > Bacteroidales > Bacteroidaceae > UBA6398. The sequence continues at coordinate 8,989 of CAVFYC010000026.1, forward strand.
CGTTTGGCGCGCAAGCCGAATGGACTGCCGGAGATACGATAACGGTGGAGCAGGGTGGCTACGCGGCAAAACCATATACGGTGGAGAGCGACTGGAGTGCCGCGTCGTATTGGTATGAACTGATGGCGTTGACACAAGATGCGCATTCCGTATTCATGCTTCCTGCATTGTATGAAAACAGCTTGCAGGGAGATTCAAAAGGGAGGGATTATTTTCAGAAACTTGGCGTAGATACTTCGTTTTCCGACGGTTGTGCGGAAATACGCAAAGGCACTTTGGCTGAAACCAATGCCTTGGAGCTTGATTTGGGAGGCGAGCCCGATTTGGCGCAAACCTTTGTGGCTGTGTGCTGTGGCTTGGGAATACGATTCAGGTTTGCCGGGCTTTCAAATCTTCGCGTAAAGGAAACCGACCGCATCGCAGCTCTTGAAACCGAACTGGCTAAGCTGGGATATGTGGTGAAGGATTTGCCCGACGGCACGATGTATTGGGACGGCGAACGCTGTGATGCGCAAAAAGATGCCGTGATAAAAACCTACGACGACCATCGCATGGCGATGAGCATCGCTCCTCTTTGCATCAAGACGGGGGAGATTCGCATCGAAAACCCGCAAGTGGTGTGCAAGTCCTATCCCCGTTACTGGGACGACCTGCGCGCGGTGGGTTTTAACGTAGAAGAATTGTAAACTTGCGGTTATGTTTCCGATAATACTTGTGGTTCTGCTTCTTGCGGGCATTGTGGTTTTCGCGGTTTACATACGCCGTAATCCTTTCGACCGTATTCCGCAAAAGGAAAAGCCCGGCGATTGCAACGAGCAGTGCGGAACGTGTTTTGATGTGTGCGCGGCGTCGAAAGTGCTTGAGGCGGAAACTGCCGCAGATGCCGATTTCAACGACGACGAACTTGATGCGCTTGCCGGAAAAAGCCCCGAAGAATATACTGATGAGCAGTTGGAGATTTTTGAGGAGATTCTCGAAGGACTAAAACCCGAGGAGGTTGCCTTGTGGCTTGAAAGTCTTCGCCGCCGACGCATTGAGTTGCCCCCGGCATTGCGCGACGAAGCTATGATGCTTATTGGCGGAGAGTAGAAAACTCGGATTTTTCGCCCTTTGCAAATTGTTGAAAAATAAACATTTGTTTTTGCAAAAACTCCGCCGCATCTAATTTTTACGAGATGCGTCGGAATTTAAATTAGATGCCTTGGAATTTTTACGAGATGCCGTGTAGTTTTTTCAATATGCCAAAACGTTTTCACGACATAGGGTTTGCGGGGCATAAAATACAATCCGGCGGGCACGTTTTGGCCCGCCGGATTTTTTGTGAGTATTATGGAATTTTGTGTTTGCCTTTGCCGTGTTGCAATGCCGGTTGTCGCTGCATCGAAATTCGATACAGAACAGATGTTTTCAGCTTGCGAAGAAATGGAAATAGGCGAGCGTCAATGCGGCGAGCATTATGATTGCAACCACAATCTTTATCAGGCAGCCGGTGAGCTTTTTCACGATTAAAAACACGGCTGCAATGGCAATTATTGCCAATATTATGTAGGTGATAGTAGATGTCATTTTGTTGATATTTGGACTGTTATGATTTTAGTTGCTTGTTGCGTTGGTCAGGGCGTTTATTTTTACGTTGGTTTGCAGCGGCAGGTCGTCGGAATAAGGCCCCACGAGAATTTGATAGTCTCCTGCGTCAACCACAAAGCCTTCGGTGTTGACGTCGTAGTATGAAAATGCGTCTTCGTCAAGATTTATTGTAACGGTTTTGGTTTCCCCTTTTTCAAGATATACTTTCTCGTATCCTTTAAGCTCCTTTATCGGGCGCACCACCGACGGCGTGAGCGGTCTGACGTATAGCTGCGCCACTTCAGCGCCTGCGCGTTGCCCCATGTTCCTTACCTTGAAAGTTACACGCACTCTGTTTTTGCCGATGTTTGCCGCCTTAATGTCGGAATAGGCAAACGAGGTGTAGCTCAAGCCGAATCCGAAGGGGAACATCACGCTTTTTCCTTCTCTTTCGTAGCCTCGGTAGCCGTAGAACAGACCTTCGTTGTATGTTATCTCGTTCTCTCCGTTTTTGGAGTAGAAATCGTTGTGCGCAGGATTGTCCTCCCAATTTTTTTCTATCGACATGGGCAGTTTTCCGCTCGGATTAACTTTCCCGCTAATGATATTGGCAAGCGCAGTGCCGCCTTCCTGTCCCGGATACCAAGACATAATCACGCCTTTTACCTTGTAAATCCACTGTTTGAAGTCGATGCCGCCGCCAGAATTGATTACAACCACAACTTTCGCCACCTTCTGCGCCACATGTTTTATCAAATCGTCCTGGCCAAAGGGAAGATTGAACGTGCGGTCGCTTCCTTCGGTTTCGGTGTCGGAGTCAAATCCTACGCAAACCACTGCCGTATTGAATTTCTGGAGTTGTGCGTCCATTTTGTCGTAGTTGGTTACGTAGGAATTGAACTTGAAAATTCTGTCGCCAGTTCCCTGATAATATTCAACCCTTATGTCGTAGGTTTTGCCCTTTTCGGCATCGAGGCAATAGGTTGTCTTTTTCGTGGCCTGGTCTCTCCATTCGTCGCAAACCAATTTGTTGTCAACGAAAAGCCTATAGCCGTCGTCTCCGGCGAGTTCAAAGAAAATTGCGCCCGTTTCCTGCGCTTCAAAAACGCCCGTCCATCTCACGGAATAGTCAGTGGTTTGCAATCCGTCGGGCAGTTTTGTATCGTTGTCCATATATGGTTGCTCCTCCATGCGCGTAGCGATAGGCGCGCCCCCGAGGGTTTTGTTCCCGAAATACTCGGCTTTGAAACCATATTGGGTGGAGTTTTTCTCAGGTTTGAAGGAGTTTTTCGGCAATGCCGCCTTGTAGTCCCCGTCGGCCAACAACGTAGCCTGTTTGCCGAATGTCTTTCGAATTCCCTCCCACGGCGTAACGGCGGAATAGTAGTTAACTTGCCCGCTGCCGCCTCCTCGTGCAATTTTGTCGGCATTTGGTCCGAGCACCACGAACTTTTGTTTTCCCAGCGGCAGTATGTCGTTTTCGTTTTTAAGCAGGGTGATTCCGTTTTCGGCTATTTTGAGCGCCGCAGCTTTGAGTTCGGGCAGTTGTTGTTTCTCGTAATTTTCGTTGTTTCTCACAGAATCTTTGTCAAGTACGCCGAAAGCACTCATTGTTTGCAGTATGTGCTGCACTTTCTCGTTTATCGTAGCTTCTGAAACCAATCCCTTGTTTATTGCGTCCTTGATAAGTTCGCTTTTCCAGTATTCCGAAGTAGGCATCTCCAAGTCAAGACCTCCGTTGGCCGTTGCCACAGTGGAATGGACGGCTCCCCAATCGCTCATGACAATTCCCTTGAATCCCCATTCCTTTCTAAGCAAATCTATATTGAGGAAACGGCTTTCGGTGGTGTGTATCCCGTAAAGCAGGTTGTAGCTGTCCATCACGGCGCCCACTTTGGCTTCTTTCACAGCCTTCCGGAAAGTTGCGAGATAAATTTCATTCAGCGTGCGGAGGTCTACGTTTGAGTTTACATAGTTTCGCCCCCATTCCATATTGTTTGCCGCAAAATGTTTGATGGTTGCAATAACTCCTTTGCTTTGCACCCCGATGATATACTGCTTTGCCGTCTCGCTCGCAAGGTAAGGGTCTTCGCCGAAGTATTCAAAGTTTCTGCCGCATAGCGTGGCGCGGTAAATGTTCACGCCCGGGCCGAGAATTACGTCTGTGCCGTGGGCTTTGAAGTCGGTTGCCAGGCTTTCGCCCACGAGTTTAGCCAAGTCGCGGTCCCATGTAGCGGCTGTGAGCATGCCGCAAGGGAAAAACATTCCCTTTATGCCCTGTCCGATACCCTGTGGCCCGTCGTGCATCTGCAATGCCGGAATTCCGAGACGCGGAATGGCGCGCAACGACATGCCGTCGGAGTTTCCGCTTATCAGCGATATTTTTTCGTCGAGCGTCATTTGGGCTACCAGCTCCTTGGCGCGGTTTACGTCTTTGGCTGAGATTTCCACCAGAGATTGGGCGTGGGAAAACAGCGGACTGAGAAAAAATGCCGCCGTTGCGATTATGATGTGAAGTTTCATGTTGCAATATATTTTTGTACGGATATAGTTTGATGCAAAATTAGCATTAAACAAAATAACATTGCTATGCGAGAGACAAAGTATTTTGCAGTACGTCTGCCATGGCCTTTTGCATGGAATATGTGGCTTGTCGGAAACGGCATGTTTCTTGCCAAAAAATGTTGTGCAGATATCGCAAAAACGAAGTCTGACATTGTTTGAATAATATCAGACATTGTTTAAATAAAGTCTGACATCGTTTTGACGGTATGCCTTGTGGTTTTTCTGACCAAAAGAATTAGTAACTTTGCACCCAACAAAAATCATCTTATGAAGTATAAATTCAAAGCTGTACTCTTTGATTTTGACGGCGTAGTGGTTGACACGGAAGATCAATACACTGTGTTTTGGGACGAAATCAACCGCAAATACATTCCGGAGGTCAAAGGTTTTGCCCAGATGCTCAAAGGCAACACGCTTGTGGAAGTTTTTAACCGCTATTTCCCCAACGAGGAGGACAGAAAGAATATAAGGCGAGAACTTAACGAGTTTCAGGAGAAAATGACCTATCCTTATGTGCCCGGCGTGGAGAAATTTGTTGACAGCCTGCGCGAGGCGGAAGTTAAAACCGCCGTTGCCACGAGTTCCAACCGAGACAAGATGAATATTGTGTACAAGGCGCGTCCCGAAATACAGAGATTGTTCGACCGTATCTTCACCTCGGAAGACTGCCAAGAGTCGAAACCTTCACCAGACTGCTACATCACGGCTGCAAGATACTTTGGATTTGCGCCGCAGGAGTGTATCGTAATCGAGGACTCCATTAACGGATTGAAAGCAGGGGCTGCATCGGGCGCAATGGTCGTTGGACTTTCCACTACAAACTCCGTAGAAATTGTGAAAGCCTACAGCGACATCGTAATCCCGAATTTCGAAGGATTTACGCCTGAGGACGCCGACAAGGTTTTCCGCGACAATTTTTGCGGGAAGTAGGGATTTTCGTAATTTTGCACCTTGAAAGTGCAGGGGAACAGGCTTATTTGCAATAACACCCCGTTTCGTCTGTACGAAAACAGAGCTAAGTTATGGCAAATTACATTTCAGAAGACACACGACCCGTTACGGTTCAGCGCATACTCAAGATGAAGAGCGAGGGAAAGAAGATTTCCATGCTCACAGCCTATGACGTAACGATGGCAAGCCTTGTAGATGCCGGCGGAGTGGATATGATTCTTGTGGGAGACTCTGCCGCAAATGTTATGGCAGGTTACGACACCACACTTCCCATTACAATTGATGAAATGATAGTCTACGCGCGCAGCGTGGTGAGAGGCACGAAGCACGCGATGGTAGTTTGCGACATGCCTTTCGGTTCTTATCAGTCGAATGCCGATTGCGCGGTTGACAATGCCATACGAATTATGAAAGAGACCGGTTGCAGTGCCGTCAAGCTCGAAGGTGGCAAACGCCTTGTGCCGGCAATAAGCGCTATGGTCGATGCCGGTGTGCCCGTGATGGGACATCTGGGGCTCACTCCCCAAAGTTTCCACAAATTCGGCGGCTACGGTTTGCGCGCAAAAGAGGAAGCGGAGGCACAGAAACTGCTGGAAGACGCACAGGAACTGGAGAAAGCCGGTTGCTTTGCCGTTGTGCTCGAAAAGATTCCCGCTTCGCTTGCTTCAAAAGTGGCCAAAACTCTCACGATACCCGTTATAGGAATCGGCGCGGGCGGAGATGTTGACGGCCAGGTGCTTGTTTTGCAGGATATGTTGGGCATGAACAACGGATTTGCTCCGAAATTTTTGCGCCGATATGCGGATCTTTTCACGGTGATAACCGATGCCGTGAAGAAATATTCTGACGATGTAAAAAGCGGGGACTTTCCAAACGAATCGGAACAGTATTAAAACTAAAATATATTAGAAGTGGCGGCTATGAATGGCGTTTTGTTGAGAATTTGTATTGCGAATTTTATTTTTGTAGCCGCTGTGTTCATGCAATTCGGGGCTCTTGTTTTCAAGGGAATGGCCGGCGAGGCTGACATGCGCGTTCTTGCGTTGGCGTTGTCGTCTTTTGTAGCGGGCTTGTTTGTTTTGGGGCCGTTCAGCTCGTATTTCGTGGCCCGCTTTCAGCGCAAGAGCGTTTACAGATGGTCTCTTTTCCTTTTGTTGTTGCTTTCGGCCGTGCTTTTTCAGTGGCAAAGTCTGGCAGTATCGTCGCTCGTGCGTTTTGGTGAGGGAATGCTTTGCGGAGTGGCGCAGGTAGCACTTGGCAGCACAATGCTAAACGACCTCACCGTCTCGGAAAAACGCACTGTTTCGGATTATTATTTTGCCTGGATAGCCTTGGCGGGAATTCCGTTGGGCATGGCGGCATCGTTTTGTCTGATGTCGTTGGGCAGTTTCGACGTTGTGCTTGCCACGAGCATGGGAATGATTTTGCTGTCGATGATTATTGTGGACAGGATAAGAGTTCCGTTTCGCGCGCCGATAAACGTAAAAAAAATAAGTTGCGACAGATTTTGGCAGAAAAACGATTTTCTGCCGTTTCTCAACCTTTTGCTTTTTTCCACAGTGTTTGGAGTGTTTTTGGCAGACAATTTCCAGCCGCTGATGCTCGTTTTCGCCACGGCGGGAATACTTTTGGCACATCCTCTGAGGGTTATGATTTTTACCGATGCCGATGTGCGCGCCGAGATAGTAACCGGAATGATTCTTGTATTGGCCGCAATGCTCATACCTATGGCCACCGAATCGGCTACATCGCTCCACGCTTCGGCGCTTATTCTTGGCGCGGGAATAGGGTTGAGTTCCTCGCGTTTTCTGCTTTATTTCCTTAAACTCATAGGGCATTGCCAGCGCGGCACAGCGCAAAACACATATATGCTCTCGCGCGAATGCGGTTATGCAATAGGTTTTGTGTTGGCGTTCTTTGTTCCAAATCCCCTGTGGGTGGCTATGCCGGTGCTTTTAATCTCGATTGTGCTTTATCTTGCGGTAACTCATCCGTGGTTTCTCAAGCACAACGACCGCTATTTCAAATACCGCGAAGTTTAGGCCGCACTCACTGCTGCGGAGAGCAGATTTCGGAAATCTATAAAAGCTTATAAATCAGATGTAATACGTTGCTGCGAATCTTTCCCCGCATCTCGTAAAAATTCCAAGGCATCTAGTTTAAACTCCGCCGCATCTAATTTAAATTAGATGCGGCGGAGTTTTTGCGAGAACCGATGTTGTTTTTCCGCCAAGTTTTTATGGTCAAAAATTATGGCTCGCAGGGTTAAAAAAGCGGCGCTTCTTTACAACTTATTGCCCGTTTTTCCGTTTAATAACCAAGATGGAACATATCAGAACACAATATATTCGCCGAATTGCCGCATTTGCTTTCATTGTTTTGACGGGCACGGCGGCTTTTGCACAAGGAAGGGTGAAAATTCGCGGCACTGTGAACGACAGCGAAGGCAACCCAATTGAAATGGCTGTGGTGAAAGTGGAAGGACAAGGCGCGGGAACGCTCACAGATCTCAAAGGAAAATATTCTTTCACCTGCCAGTCGGCCGACAGCGTGGTTGTAGTTTTCAGCATGCTCGGTTATCAAACCCACAAGCGCGTACTTATGTCGCCCCACGACTCGGTTACGCTGAAAGTTGTACTGAAATCAAGCGACAAAACTCTGGGGCAAGCCACTGTGAAAGGGCAAAGAGTGCAGTCGAACACCATGCAAAGCGTAAAGGTAAAGGACGTGAAAAATCTGCCGTCAACAACCGGAAATGGGGTGGAGGACCTGATTTCCACAATGGCAGGAGTAAGCCGCCACGACGAGATGAGTTCGCAATACAATGTGCGAGGCGGTTCGTTCGACGAGAACCTTGTTTATCTCAACGGGCAGGAAGTGTTTCGCCCAATGCTCGTAAGTTCCGGACAACAAGAGGGATTGAGCATAATAAACAGCGACATGGTGGACAAAATCGAGTTCTCAACCGGCGGTTTCCCCGTGAAATATGGCGACAAAATGTCGTCGGTGCTCGATATCAAGTACAAAAAACCACAACAATTCGAGGCAAAACTCAATGCGTCGCTTCTTGGCGGCGGGGCATACGTGGGATTTGGAAACAAAAAGTTCAGCATGATGAACAGCGTGCGCTACAAAACCACACGCTACATGCTCGGCTCGCTCGAAACCAACGGAGAATACCGCCCGAACTTTCTCGATTACCAAACATACTTTTCGTGGACGCCCAATGAGCGGTGGACGATAGATTTTATAGGAAACATTTCGGACAACCACTATAATTTCAAGCCCAAATCGCGCGAAACGCGTTTTGGAACGCTTGAAGATACCAAGGAATTCCGCGTTTATTTCGACGGCAAGGAGAAAGACTTGTTCCGCACCTATTATGGCGCGCTCACCATCTCGCGCAATTTCGGCAAGAACACATCGCTCGCCCTTCTTGGCTCAGCCTATAAAACGCGGGAGCAGGAAACCTATGACATTCAGGGACAATATTGGCTCAACGAACTTGGGTCGCAAGAAGAACTCGGAGTGGGGACCTACCGCGAGCACGCACGCAATTATCTCAACGCAACTGTGGCAAACGTGGCGCTGCGGTTTAATACCAAGATGAAGAAGCACGAAATTGAGGCGGCAGTGTCGATGCGCACGGAGCGTTTCAGCGAAAACGCCTCGGAATGGGAAATGCGCGACTCGGCAGGATATTCCATTCCCAACAATCCCGATCGCCTGCAACTCTATTATAATCTTCACGCCGACGAGGAAATGACAGCCACACGTCTGGAAGCGTATGCACAAGATACGTATAGGTTTTCAACGAAAACAGGCAACTTTACGCTCAACTACGGTGTGAGGCTTTCGAATTGGAGCTGGAACAAAGAAACAATTGTGAGCCCGCGCGCGTCGTTGGGTTTCATTCCGTCGGCAAACGACAAGTGGATTTTTAGAATTGCCGCAGGATTGTATTACCAGACTCCATTCTACAAAGAATTGCGCGACACTTCAACCACAGGCTACAACACCGTGGTTACACTCAACAAAAACATAAAATCGCAGCGCAGCTGGCAAATTGTAATAGGCGGCGACTACACTTTCCGCCTTAACGACCGTCCGTTCAAGTTCACCGCGGAAGCCTATTACAAGGGTATGAGCAACCTTATACCATATAATGTAAACAATGTGCGCACCGTGTATTACGGACGTAACATGTGCGACGGCTATGCAATGGGCATAGATACAAAATTGTACGGGGAATTTGTGCCGGGAACAGACTCGTGGATAACGTTCTCCGTGATGCAGACAAAAGAAAAGTTCGGAAACAAATGGGTGCCGCGTCCCACGGATCAGAGGTACAACCTGTCGCTATATTTCACGGATTTCTTTCCCGGTTCCGACCGTTGGAAAATGTCGCTAAGGGGAGCTTTTGCCGACGGGCTGCCTTTTGGACCTACTCATTCGGGACGTGAAAAAATGAACTTCCGTGCCCCGGCTTACAAACGCGTGGATATTGGAATGAACTACCGCTTGCTGAACAACGAAGACGGCAGGCATAAAAACGGCATCGCAGGCGCAATAAAAAATGCCTGGCTAGGAATTGACGCGTTCAACGTTTTTGGAATTAACAACGTGAACTCTTATTATTGGGTAACCGATGTTACCAACAATCAGTTTGCTGTGCCGAATTATCTTACGGGACGCTTGCTTAATCTGCGCCTTTCGTTGGAATTTTAAAGCCTTGCAATAGCCACGGTGTCTGATATCTTTTGGCGGATATCGGTCTTAGAAACGAAATCCATAGAAGAATCTCACACGCCATTTGAGGTAGAGAAATTCTAGATGCTTGGTGTTTCCGATATTCGCAAAGTCGGCAATTCCGGAAACGCCTGCAAAATTGCGTTTCCAGGAGTAGAGTAGTGCTGCGCGGCTTGTTACGAAAAAGTTGGGGAAGTGCATTTTTGCCTTTTGCTTTGCCGTGTCTCCGCTAATGGTGCTGTGGTCGAAAACAACAATCGTAGGCAGCATGGAAAGGTGCAGCATAAGTTTGTTGTTAAGGCAAAAATTATGTCCATAGCCTCCGCCTACGGCGAAATTCAATGTCTTTATTCCTGCGCTCTGAAACGGCGTGTCTTTGCCCGGAGTTATTCGTGTGCGCCGCCATTGCAATGCCGCGCCCAACAGCCAACTTCCGGCGCTTTTGCGTTGTAAGTACGATTGCGTGAAAGCTGCGGGAAACGAGAAGCGCCTGCCGTTGAAAGCATAATAGTAGTTGGCTGAAAAAGATTGGCGATTGAGCGAACCCTTGGGCATGTCGTATTTATTGTCTCCATATGTAATGCTTCCTCTGTCGGTTTTTGCCGCCTCGTAGATCACATCAAATCCCATTTTGTTGCCGTAGGAAGTAAACTGATACTCCATGTCCTTGTTTTTTCCTGCGAGTTTAGCCGGATTTATAGCCGCGCTTAATCCCAATCCGCGGTATGTAGCGCCAACGCTGAGCGTATATCGTCCGCGCGATGCCCAAAATCCCGAAACTTCCTTGCCTTCGTCTTTGTCGCGAATGCCTGTAAGATTGAACGAAAAGTTGCTGCGGAATTTAATAGTCCAGGGCTCGGACGGACGTTTTATGTACGCGGTGTCAATATTCTTGTTGTAGTATTTATGGGTAAGCAGCTTGTTCGCAAACGAAAGCTTCTCGTCTGCATCGGCAAGCCTTTCCAATCGTTTTTCGCGGCGTATGGAATCATCTGCGTCCAATGTCCTGTTTCTGTAAAGCATTGAATCCGCCCATTGAAGCATATTTCCGGAATTTGCCGACTCGCGTATTTTTAGTCTGATGCTGTCGAGTTGCATCAATTTGCGCTTTCTTTTTTCGCGTTTCCTGATTTTGTCAGCCTTCCAAACCGTATCTTTTGAAAGTTCTGCGATGGCGGAATCACTATAGGCGTTATAGTTTTGAGCAGGTGCCGCGTGGGCAAAACAAGATTGTAAAGCGATGAAACACAATGCTGATGCAAAAGATGTTCTTAGGGTTATTCTTTTCATTATATGCGTTTTACGTTTATTGATTACTTTACTTTTGTGTTTTAAAGTTGTTGCTCGAGGGCAGAGTAATCGGGAATATCTCGCAGAAAGTAGTAGGATTTTGCATCATAGTCCACGCGGCAGCAATAATGATTGATGCCGTTCGAAGCAATTATATATTTCGTGTGAAGAATAACGTTATACGAACTGATTTGCTCAAATACCTTTTGTGTGATAGCAATCGTAGGAGCTTTATACTCTATTATCACCAGCGGCATACCCTTGCTGTCGAACACCACACTGTCGCACCGCCGTTTTTTGCCGTTTGCCGTCAGTTCTATCTCGTTTCCCATCAATGCGGCAGGGTATCCCTTATGTTCTACAAGGTAGTGCGTGAATTGCTGACGCACCCATTCTTCGGGTGTAAGCGATACAAAACGGCGGCGAAGGAAGTCGAAAACTACGCGCTTCCCTTCGCGTTCGCTTATTTTTATTTTAGCAAGGGGTAAGTTTAACGCAAACATTTGCTACTTTTGCAATAATCTTGGCGCATCGTACGCCTGTGCAAAATTAAGAATAATAATGAAAACTCGCGAGGATATAGTGGGCAATTGGCTTGTGAGATACACCCATAAGCCGCTTGACTATTTCACGAAATACATTCTGCTTACAAATTTCAACAATTACATTGATTTGTTCTGCGAGCAATGCGGTGTGGAACCGGTAGATTACCAAGCCTGCATGCGCACAGCAAAAGCCGATGGTATAACAATTATAAATTTCGGCATGGGAAGTCCTAACGCAGCTTTGGTAATGGACTTGCTAAGTGCCGTGAATCCCACGGCATGCTTGTTCTTAGGAAAATGCGGAAGCATCTCCTCCAAAGCAAAAGTGGGCAGTTACATTCTTCCTCTTGCCGGAATACGCGGCGAAGGCACAAGCAACGACTATTTCCCTCTCGAAATTCCCGCCTTGCCTGCATTTTTGTTGCAGCAAGCCGTATCTACCACGCTTGGAAACGCACATCAGGATTATTGGGCGGGTACAGTTTTTACCACCAACCGACGCGTTTGGGAACATGACCTGCATTTTAAAGATTATCTGCTCACTACGCGCGCAATGGCTGTGGACATGGAAACGGCCACGTTGTTTAGCTGTGGTTTTTATAACCATATTCCCATTGGAGCATTGCTGCTCGTGAGCGACAATCCCATGACGCCCGAGGGGGTGAAGACTTTGGAAAGCGATACGCACGTTACGCAGAATTTTGCACCGGAACACGTGGAGTTCGGAATAACTTCGCTCAAGAAGATAATGTACGAGGAACACACCGTGCAGCATTTGAAATTCGAATATTAGTATAATAAACGGTAGGAGTGCCGGAATAAAAACAACACATTATATATTGTGGCAATTACAAGACAAACTGGGCCCTCGTTCGAGGGGATAATGCACGACATAAACGAAAGGAAATTTCAAAAGGTTTATTTTCTTGAAGGCGACGAGAGCTATTTTATCGACAAGATAGCCGAGGCGCTTGCCAAGAACGTGATGTCGGAAGAAGATAAGGCTTTCAATTTCTTCACATACTATGGCTCGGACGCCGACGTGGGCGAAATAGTCAACACAGCAAAGAGCTATCCGCTCGGCACAGAGCACCTGCTCATCATCATACGCGAGGCACAACTAATGCCGAGGCTTGAAGATCTTGCCTTCTACTTGCAAAAACCGCTCGACTCCACAATTCTCGTGATTTGTTACAAGAACGGAATGTTCGACCGCCGTAAGCGTCTTGCCACACTTGCCCAAAAACATGGAGTGTTGTTTGAATCGAAAAAACTATACGACGAAAAATTGCCGGGCTTCATCAGCGTGTATCTAAAACAGCACGGTTTTACAATCACACCCAAAGCCACGGAAATGCTGGCAGGAAATATCGGCTCCGACCTCAACCGTCTGAACGGCGAGCTCGACAAATTGATAATTTCCATACCGCAGGGACAGACCAACGTTACTCCCGAACTTGTTGAGACCAATGTGGGAATAAGCAAGGATTTTAATTATTTCGAACTGCAGGACGCAATTGTAAATCGGGACGTTTTTAAGGCCACTCAAATCGTACAATATTTCGGGGCTAACCAAAAAGCAAATCCTTTGCAGCGAACTTTGCCAATGCTGTTCCGCTTTTTCGCAAAACTCATGATTTCATATTATTCTCCAGATAAATCTCCGCAGGGACTTGCTGCGTGGGTGGGCATGACAAAATGGCAGGTGGAAAAAAACATAATTCCTGCAATGCGGAATTTTTCGGCACGCAAAGTTATGGAAATTATAGAGAAAATAAGAGAGACCGACGAGCGTCAAAAGGGGATAGGTTTTGCTGCTGCCAGCGAGGCAGAACTGGAAATAGATCTCGTATATTTTATACTCCACTGACAATTGTAGAAGAAACAAAAACGGGTATGTTTTGCACAGCAAAGCATACCCGTTTTTTGATGTTGTACATTTTCCTGAGGAAGTCAGACCTTGTTTTTCTGATGTCAGTTTTCGTTTAAATTATATCGGTTATTGTTTAAACTATGTCAGACATAATTTAAATTCCGACGCATCTAATTTGAATTAGATGCGTCGGAATTTTTCCGAAAAACCGCCTCTGAAATCTCATCACAGATTGCCGAAAATCTTGACACGTTTTCCTTCTGTTCCTCTGGGGAACTCTGTGCCGGAAATATCCCGGTGAGGAAAGCTTGCAGTTTCTTGTCAGGATTTTACCCCCATCTGTACGTTTCTACAGTTTCTCATATCGGATATCGTGCCTGTTTGTGCTGCCGAAAAGCCGTTTTTTCATCATTTCAGGGGCAATTATAAGGCTTTTTAGCCTCGTTTTTCTCCAGATTGCGCAAATTTTCAAACATAAATTTGGGGCTTTTCTTTCTCTGTTTTAGGGCTTTTAGCTCAGTTTTACCCCCTGTAGAATTGCGCGCGTTTTGGCGTTTTTGTAGTTGATTGGACGTGGAACAAAATTTCTCAAATTTGCCCTTTTGCCCGATGTAGAATTTACCATTCACAGAATTTATAATTTACAAAGCTGCATAGAAGCAATAAGATTGTAAATTCACAAAAACAAAAGTAAAATCAAAATAACAACAATGGTGTGATTTAGAATTATAAAGTTTATGTTTTAAACAACAAATGTTTTTAGAAAGATAAAATACAATATCGTAAATCTGAAAATATTCGCAAGCAAAACAACCTCCTATATAACGTAAAAATCAGACGTTTATAAGATTTTAGCAAAGTGTTTTCAAACAAACTTCCTCAAATATCCCCTAAAATACAACTACAAATCGTTTGTTTGTAAATCGGAGCTAAATATAAGGCATTAAGAACCCAGAGATTTGTAAAAGCCTGACAATTCAAAGATTTAGGTCTTAAAATCTCTCTAAAGTACATAATTGTAAAACATAAATCGTTTTGTAAATATTTTGTGTTTTATAATTGTGTTTTATTTTATAAAAATCAAAACTTTTGTAGTTGTGAATGATTTTTATCTGTGTGAAGTATGAGATTTTGTCTTTTATGTTTGTAAATTACCCGGAAAAGCGGTAAATTTGCACTAAACCACAAAAAACTACTCCAAATGATGGAAGATCGCATTAAGCAAGTGATGGAATCCTTGGGCTTGTCGCAACAAGAATTTGCGCAAAAGTTGGAACTTTCTCCGGCTTCCCTTTCAAACATATTCAATGGCCGATCAAAACCAACCAACAATCATGTGCAGGCAATCCACCGAGCTTTTCCTTCAATCAATACAAATTGGTTGATGTTTGGCGAAGGCAACATGTTGGAAGGTCCCGAAAAAAATATCTCTAATTCTCCTTCCCAAAATTCGGGAGGAAGTTCCGGCGACGACTCTTCTGCTCCACTCGATTTCGGAGTTGGTGAAAAAGGTGGGCTTTCTGATGGTGGCACTATGAGTTTGTTTTCTGGTTTGGCCCATTCTCCTCAAAACAATTCCGAGTCTCAAAAAAACGGTGCCAAGACTATTACGAAAGTTGTAACGGAACAAAAAATCGTGCGTCCGAAAATTTTGGAAATCCGCGTTTTTTATGACGACCAAACCTTTGAAAGTTTTGTGCCGTCTGAGAAACGCAATGTTTCACGCTAAACATTACTGACAAAATGACATACGTTGAAAAACGTGTGTCGTTTGTTTTTTATACCCTTTCTGTTCTGCGCTGCGCTTTCCCGGCATGAGGGAGTCATGAAAACGTGTGTTGTTTTGCGTGCGTGGCTTGTTGTTAAAATCGTACTATATTCAAACCTAACATAATTGTGCTTGGCGTAAAACGTGCGCGGTTTTGCGTGTGTTTTGTGTGGCTTGGCGTGTATTTGTCGCTCGATGTGCGTTGACGTGCGGGCATTAAAAAAGGCCCTCATTCGGACCTTTTATCATAGAACTTGTAGCTCTTGAATTTTTCTTTTGGGAAGTTGAAAATATTGTCGTTTATCCCCCCGCTATGAAAGTTTGTTATTTTTATTGTAGTCCAGAAAAACAGAACTTTTATCCTTAGACTTTTCGGCGCCTGCGTCTGTTTGTCCAAATATATTTGGGCGTGTTTGATGTTTCCCTGCGTTTTGGGCTTTGCTTCGAGCGTTATGATGTAATCGGTCTTGTTTTCCGTGTAGCTGTAGTTGAAATTGTTGGGCGAAAACGTGAACTTGCCCGAATATTTGTCTTTCTTGGGCGATGCGGCATCGTAGATTTCCACGGTTTTCTTCTTGTTGTCCACTTTATAATAGTCTTTGCCGTTGCACCATGCGCTGTATCTTGCTTCGAAAAACCTTTTCTTCTTTCCTTTCATGCTTATCGTGCCGCTTGCCTTGTATAGTCCCACGATGTTTACGGCATAACTTAACGACGCCCCCTCAGCTCCGTAAACCGAGTTGTAGGCATGGTTGAAAAGCTGCCGTGCTTTCTGCGCGTTCGATGCGTTGTCGGCGGCGGCATGTATGGGCATTGCAAAGGCTGCTGCTATCATGAAAAATGCTCTGAGCCTTCCTTTCTTCAGGATATTCATGTTTCTGCGTATGCTTTCTGTTGGGTTTCGCCTTGTGGCGCATGCAAAAATAGCGGTTTTCGCCCAAAATCCGCGTATTCCCGCGTTTCTTCAATGCAAAAAGGCTTCGTTTTGCTTGAAAAACGGCTTGTTTTCAAACTACGAGCGTTACAATTTTGGGGGATAGAGGAGGCCGAAAAAACTACAAGGCATCTCGCAAAAACTCCGCCGCATCTAATTTAAATTCCGGGCCATGAAATTTAAATTCCGACGCATCTCGTAAAACGGCCCAAAGCACCTCGTAAAAAGGGCATGGGATATCGCAAAAACGATGTCTGACATTGTTTGAATAATATCAGACATCGTTGAAATAATGTCTGATATCGTTTTTGCAGTATGCCGACATAATTTTAGCACATGCTTTCGCGTGGATTTTATCGGGCATTTCGTGGCTTCGGAGAATTGTATCAGTATGAACCACAAGGTATAATTTCTCTTCGTAAACAATAAAAACTCTCCCAAAGTCTGTCCGACCAGGGAGAGTTCTGTATATCGTTGCATTTGCAAGGCTTGCGTTCAGTTAGCCTATATATATGGTATGCTCTTCAAGCCGCTTTGTCGGGACAAAATGGGAACTTCGGCTTAATACATCGGCTTGGGGCTCTTTTGCGCCTATTCTATTACCGCTTTCTTGGCGTTTTTTCCTGCGTATATTATATATATGCCTGTCGGCAAGGCTTTGCTTGTTGCCGTTTCGCCTTTTTTCAGGCTTAAAGTTTGAAGTTTTTCGCCCGAAGTGGAGCATATCGTGAATTTTCCGGCCCCTCCTTTTGCGCTAATCCTGATGCGTTTGCCCGAGATGTACATCTTGAAGCCTTCTCCGTCGGTTCTTATCGTTTCTACCCCCGTCAGTTCGCTTATGTTTTGAAACGATTGCCAGCCCGCGGTGGCTTTGTAGATGTCCAATGTGCCCGCCGGAACAATCAAGTTCTTGCTGCAGTTCTCGAATGTGCCGGTTGTTATTGCCGGCGGCGTTTGCCATTCCACCCTCACCGTGTCGAGGTTGTTGCAGTAGCCGAATGCTAAATCGCCGATGCTTTCCACCGTTTGCGGAATGCTCACAGAGGTAAGTCCGCTGCCGTTGAAAGCGTCCTTTTCTATGGTTTTCACGCTTGCCGGAAAGGTTACGCTCTTCATATTCTCGCAATACCAAAACGCGGAACCCTTTATCGTTTCCACTCCCTCGGGTATGCTGAACGCTTCGGCGCTTCCCGCGTGGGCAATGAGCGCGGCCCCGTCTTTGCTGTACACTGTGCCGCCCTCTGATTTGAAACATGGGTTGCCTTCCGCTATATATATATTGTCTAACGAGGTGCAATACATAAAACTCCCCGGTTCTATGTAGTTTAGCGTCTCACCTATGTTCAACTGTTTCAAACTGCGGCAACCCGTAAATACCGCCGGATTGATAGCCGTAACCTTCTCGGGAATCGTGAGTGCTTCAAGTTTTGAACAGTTCCAGAACGCCGCGCGGGCAATGTCCGTGATGGTTTGCGGGAGAACGATGCTCTTCATGGCTTTATACCCGAAAAATCCGCTTGCCGCAATGCCTTTTACGGCATATTTCGTTGTAGTTTCGCCTTCGGTGTATTCTACCGTGTCGGGAATCACCACATTTTCCTCCGTCTTGGTTTGAGCTTTCGCCACCACGCTGTCGCCGCCAATTATATACGTCAGCCCGTTTTCGCAGAACGTCTGCGCCTGCGCCCCGACGCATATTGTGGCCAATGCCGTGAGTGCAAAAACGCGCGCTGCCAAATTAAATTTTAATGTCATGCTATGAAATTTGAAGTAAATATACCTGCAAAGTTAGCAAATCGCCCTCTTCGCACCACTAAAACCATTTACAAAACGCCCATTCCGCATATTGCGCAAACGAAGTCCGCCATAGTTTTTTTGTATAGGTGTGGTGGAATTTTGCGTTGGGTGGAGTGGTGTGTTTTTGCTGTGTTTGGTTG
>CAVFYC010000027.1:0-26787 GCA_963626585.1 Christensenellaceae bacterium Phil1
AAAATATGTCCGCATCTCGTAAAAACTCCGCCGCATCTAATTTTTACGAGATGCGGCGGAATTTAAATTAGATGCCTTGGAATTTAAATTATGTCAGACATCGTTTTTTACAAGATGCCTTGTCGTTTTTTGCATGTTCTGAAGCGTTGCGCTTAGGTTTTTTCCATTCCGAAAATAAAGAAAATCTGAATAGTTTTGTATCTTTGCATAAGAGATTAATCTGTTAGAATTACAAATAATACGAAATGGGCTTATTATCAAATATTTTCAAGAAAAAAACAGAAAATGCCGATGGAACCCGCGTAGGGGGTATTGAAGATTTCATGACCCTTATCAGAGTATATTTCCAAGCCTCCATGGCTGCAAACCTCGGTATCACAAATCTTTCGATGTTGCCCGATTTAAGGGTGTTCAAGCAAACTTTGCATGTGGCCACGGTGAACAATCGTCTGGGCTTTGGCGAAAAAAACAAATGCAAGAAAATGCTTGCCGAAATCTACGACATGCCGGAAACATTCTTCCGCGAAATAGATTCGAGCGTCAAGGCACATTGCAGAAAGATTAACGATGTATCAAACTATCTTTTCCTTTTTCAGGGATTCTCGCAAGATTTGCTCATGCTCATGGGCAATATTATGAAATGGAAATTCCGCATGCCTTCAATATTCAAGAAGTCGATAAAGATGATGATAGAAAAATCCATTAACGATGTGCTCACGAAAAACGACTGGAAAGACGAAGGCGTGAGGCGCACGTGCGTGGGTATAAGAAAGTACCAGCATGCGTTGGGCTACTCCCAAAATTGGATGACGGAGTATGTCTACCGCTTGGTGATGCTTGCCAAAAAGGAACCCAAACCTAAAGATGTTCCCGACGCAGATAAAAAATAACCTGCGGTTTGGCAGTAAAGCATAAAATAGATAAATTTGCAAAGCGACATATCTGTAGGCGATGGCTGAGGAGGTACAAGACAAGAAAACAATCGAAATCTTTCAAACGAGGGTTCGACAGTTGATGTATGAGTATGAAAAAGTACGCAATCAACGGGACGAACTGCAAAACAACCTTCGTGAAAAAGAAATCGAGGTATCACAGCAGCAAGAAGAAATAAAAAGGCTGCAAGATGCCTATCAGTCTTTGAAAACCGCCAAGATGCTGGAAATAAACGACGGCGATGTGGAGAAATCCAAAAAGAGGATAGATTCGCTGATACGCCAAGTGGATAGGTGTATAGCCTTGTTGAACGTATAATAACACGACGCACAATGGCAGACGCAAGTGAGAAATTTTTCATACAGCTAAGGATAGACAATCAAACTTATCCTGTAAATATACGCCGCGACGAAGAGGAAATATACCGGGAGGCAGAACGCAAGATAAACGACAAACTAAATCTTTACAGAGACAGTTTTCCCAATCTGCCCAAGGAACAGTATTTATATATGACCCTGCTCGATTTAAGTGTGAGTCTCGTGCGTAACCAAAGGCGTAACGACACAGAACCATACAAGTCGGTTATGAATAATCTCACAGCCGAGATACTCTCGACCCTAGGAGAAAAAGACTGAACCCGTTCGGGAAAATTCTCGTCAGTACACATTCCACACAGCGTTTATGTTTGCCGCAATTGTCGCAGAAGAAACAGACTTTTAACGATAAACATAACAACAGAAAATGGTAACAATAATAATTGCATTGATTACGCTCGTTGCTGGCTGCGGTATCGGCTATACGATATTGCGCTACATCGCGAACGGGCATTATAAAAAGAGAATTTCAGAGGCGGAAAAAGAAGCCGAAGTGATAAAGGAGAAAAAACTTCTTGAGGTGAAAGAAAAATTCCTAAGCAAGAAAACCGAACTTGATAAGGAATTGCAACAACGAAATCAGAAACTCCAGCAAACTGAAAACCGCCTGAAACAACGCGAAATCAGTCTTAATCAAAAACAAGACGAACTCGCGCGCCGCAAGTCGGAGCAAGAATCGCAGGTGCAGCGCTTGGAGCAGGCGCAGAACGCATTGCAGCAAGAACGGGTGGAACTTCAGAAAATGCAGGCGCAGGAACGCGACAAACTGGAAGAGCTTAGCGGACTTTCTGCCGAGGAAGCAAAATCACGCCTTGTGGAATCGTTGAAAGACGAAGCCAAAACAGAAGCGCAAAGTTATATCAACGATATAATGGACGACGCGAAACTTACCGCGACAAAGGAGGCAAAGAAAATAGTAATCCAGACCA
Organism: Christensenellaceae bacterium Phil1; assembly: GCA_963626585.1. Taxonomy (GTDB): domain Bacteria; phylum Bacteroidota; class Bacteroidia; order Bacteroidales; family Bacteroidaceae; genus UBA6398. The sequence continues at coordinate 2,237 of CAVFYC010000027.1, forward strand.
TTCAACGTGTAGCGACTGAAGCGGCGATTGAAAACAGCGTTACGGTTTTCCATATTGACAACGATGAAGTTAAAGGCCGTATTATCGGTAGGGAAGGGCGTAATATTCGTGCGTTAGAGGCCGCAACGGGTGTGGAGCTTGTTGTTGACGACACGCCGGAGGCTATCGTGATTTCTGCATTCGACCCTGTGCGTCGCGAAATCTGTCGTTTGGCTTTGCATCAGCTTATAACAGACGGAAGAATTCACCCCGCGCGTATAGAAGAGGTTGTAGCAAAAGTGAAAAAGCAAGTTGAAGACGAGATAATCGAAACCGGTAAACGCACAGCCATTGACTTGGGTATTCATGGGCTTCATTCCGAACTTGTAAGGCTTGTGGGTAAAATGAAATATCGTTCTTCTTATGGCCAGAACCTTTTGCAGCATGCTCGCGAGACAGCAAATTTGTGCGCTATCATGGCTGCGGAACTCGGTCTCAACCCCAAGAAAGCCAAACGCGCAGGTCTGTTGCACGATATCGGAAAAGTTCCCGACGAAGAGCCTGAATTGCCGCACGCAATATATGGCGCAAAGCTTGCAGAACAGTTCAAGGAAAAACCGGATATAGTTAACGCCATTGCTGCTCACCACGACGAAGTGGAAATGACCACTCTTATTGCGCCGATAGTGCAGGTTTGCGATGCGATAAGCGGTGCACGCCCGGGCGCACGCCGCGAAGTGGTGGAGGCGTATATAAAACGTTTGAACGATCTCGAGAATATTGCAATGAGTTATCCTGGCGTAACAAAAACATATGCTATACAGGCCGGACGAGAACTGCGCGTGATTGTTGGGGCAGACAAGATAGACGATAAACAGTCGGAGACGCTCAGTAACGAAATCGCTAAACGTATTCAGGACGAGATGACTTATCCGGGTCAGGTGAAGATTACGGTAATCCGCGAGATTCGTGCGGTGAGCTATGCCAAATAGTTTGCGGGCAATGGGCCGTTGAAAGTATACGGTATCCCGACAATTTTAAAATAGATGCGTGCTTGAAAAGGCGCGCATTTATTTTTTGCCGTATTTGTATGGCGGAAATAAGGGTAGGGTAGAAGCCTTTTTTACGACATGGCTTGTAGTGAAAAACGAGGTCAGACATAATTTAAATTCCGACGCATCTAATTTAAATTCCGACGCATCTCGTAAAACGCTATGTCCGATGTCGTAAAAACCGTATTTTGTGCCTTGTTAAACATGAGCCGTATGTTTGTGTTACGCGCGGATTTTCTTAACTTTGCAAGATAGAATGTAAATCCAAACAAGCAAGGCGTGGCAAGGATAATGGCTATTGATTACGGCAAACGGCGCACTGGTATTGCCGTGAGCGACCCGCTGCAAATTATTGCGGGCGGACTCGACACTGTGGACACTTCTAAACTGCTCGACTACATTAAAAATTATATGCAAAAGGAAGATGTGGAGCGCATAGTTGTTGGTATGCCGTCGCAGCCCAATGGCATGCCGTCGGAAAATGCGGCGAGGGTGAAAGAATTTGTTGGCAGGCTGAAAAAAGCCGTTGTAGTGCCTATAGAATTCTATGACGAACGCTTTACCTCGGTGCTTGCCCATCAAACAATGCTTAGCGGAGGGCTTCATAAGAAGGATAGGCAGAACAAAGCGCTTGTTGACAAAATAAGCGCCACTATAATTTTGCAATCCTATATGGAGAGTTTAAAATATTAAAGTGATTATCAACTGAAACTACTATATGAAACTACCTATTTATGTGTATGGCGAACCCGTTTTGCGTCAGGTGGCGCAGGATATAACGCCTGATTATCCCGATTTGAAACAACTTATCGAAAATATGTATGAAACCCTTGAAGATGCAGAGGGAGTGGGGCTTGCTGCACCGCAGATAGGACTTTCGATACGAGTTGTGGTTATCGACTTGCGCGACCTTGCCGACGAATATCCCGAATATAAGGATTTCCGCAAACCTTATATAAATGCCCATATATTGGAAGAAAGCGAGGAAACATGCTCCATAGATGAAGGCTGTCTGAGCATTCCGGGAATTCACGAGAAAGTGGTGCGTGCAAAAAAGGTGCGCGTGAAATATCTCGACGAAGATTTCAACGAACACGAGGAATGGGCCGACGGATTCCTGGCAAGAGTGATGCAGCATGAGTTTGCACACCTTGAAGGACACGTGTTCACGGATATAATATCCCCTCTGCGCAAGCAGATGATAGCCCGCAAAATGAAAGCTATCGCACATGGCAAATACCGTTGCTCATACAAGACGAAATTCAACCGCCACCTTAAATAATCCGAGCTGCACGTACGGGCTGAAGTCCGTTGCCGGAAATGCGTGAAACGGAGTGGCACCGATGATAATCTTGAAAAAACTGCTGACAATACTTGCATTGCTCCCTTTGGCGGTTGTGGCGCAAATCAATACCGACAGGGTGATGCTCATAGGGCGCAATGCGCTCTATTATGACGACTATGTGCTGTCGATACAGTATTTCAACGAGATTATAAACGCAAAGCCATTCCTCTACGACCCGTATTATTTTCGCGCTGTGGCAAAATTTTATCTCGAAGACTATCATGGTGCCGAGGCCGACTGCTCAAAAGCAATAGATCTCAACCCTTTTATTGAAGACAGCTATCAATTGCGCGGACTGTGCCGCATCAAGCAGGACAAATATGAGGACGCGGTGGGCGATTATTCCAAGGTGATAGAATACAAACCGCTCGACCAGGTTTCGTGGTACAATAGAGTTTTGTGCAGAATACATCTGAAACAATACGATGAAGCACTTGCGGAGTTGCAGAACATGCATGCCAAATGGCCTTCCTATACAAAATGCTACGAAATAGAAGCACAGGTGTGTTTGCAGGTAAAGGATACGCTCAAGGCCGACAGCCTTTTTGCCTATGTCATAAGCAAAAACCACGATGACGGAGATGCTTGGGGCGCGCGCGGAATGATTGCATTCAGCAAAGGCAATTACGAAAGCGCAGACACATTGCTTACGAATGCCATCAAATATTCTCCCAATATTCCCGATTATTATGTGAACCGCGCCTTGATAAGGTATCACAAAAAGCGGCTTCGCGATGCCATGGACGATTATGACAGCGCCCTAAACGTAGATCCGCAGAATTTCCTCGCCCATTATAATCGTGGATTGCTCAGGGCGCAAGTCGGAGAGGACAACAAGGCAATTGAAGACTTTGATTTTGTGCTGAAAAACGAACCTGATAATTTGCTCGCCCTTTTCAATCGCGCGGTGTTGCATGAGAAAACGGGCGGATATCGTCAGGCGGTGAAAGATGTGTCGAAAGTAATAGCCGAATACCCGCATTTTTGGTCTGGCTATGAATTGCGGGCGCGCTGCCGCAGGAAAATTGGCGACAACAAGGGAGCGGCAAACGACGAACGCAAGGTGTTTGTAGCCCAGCTCGACCATGCTTTCAACAATAAGAAATATGCGAACAAAAGCACCCGCAAACGCCGCGAATTGAACATAGAAGATTATCAGAAGATAGTAGTAGAAGACGATACAAACAACATAGAAAAATACGCAAACGACTATCGCGGAAAAGTGCAATACAACAAGGTGGAAGTGAAAGCCAAGCCAATGTTTGCGTTCTCTACTTCAGAAAGCGCGCGGAACGCTATGGGAACTGTGGCAACCTATTGGCAGGGCCTCGACAAGTGGAACCGTAAAAAAGCTACCACGCGTCCGGTGAAATTGACCAATTCAATTAAGCCCGCAAGCGAAACAGATATCAACGCCCTATTTGCAGATATCGATCGTCTGGCTGCTCAATCAGACAGCAATGAGGTGCATTCTCTCATTGCGAGGGCTATTCTTTACAGTGATTCCAAAGATTATAATTCCGCGCTTAACTGTTTGAACAAAGCCATAGAAAAAGACAATGGCAACGCAATGGCTTATTTTGAACGTGCAGCAGTGAAGCAGTTCGTCATAGATTTTCAAAACAATACGGAAGAGAAGGAAAAAACTCACGGAGGAAATTTGCTCGGTTTGCAATCGGTGCTAAACGACATCGACGCAGCCGAAAAATCAATGCCTGGCAATGAGTATATCATATACAATCGTGGTTGCGCATACCTTGCAGCAAAGGATTACGACAAAGCCGAAACTTGTTTCACCCAAGCCGTAACAAAAGATCCGCACTTTGCTGAAGCTTTTTACAATAGGGCGCTTGCAAGGCTGGCTATGTCGAAGAAAAACGAAGCGCTTTCGGATTTAAGCAAAGCGGGAGAACTTGGACTTTATGACGCATACAGCGCAATAAAACAGAACTCACAAAATAAAAAATAGATGCCTTGAAAAAGACATCTATTTTGTTATGCTGCAAATTTCGTTTGGTTTAATCGAAGAGGTATTCGGCGTCTTTGAGCAAAGGATGATGTTGGTCTTTCTCTGAAAGAATTACTTTGTCGGCAGGGATCGGCCACTCTATGTTCAGTTGTGGATCGTTCCACATTATAGCTCCTTCACTTTGCGGGGCATAAAAGTTGTCGCATTTGTATTGGAAAACAGCAATATCACTCATCACGGCAAAACCATGTGCAAATCCACGGGGTATGAAAAACTGACGATGATTGTCTTCTGACAGTTCTACGCCAACGTATTTGCCGAATGTGGGGGAACTCTTGCGGAGATCAACAGCAACATCATAGACTTTGCCCCTCACCACACGCACAAGTTTTGCCTGGGAGTGCTCGCCTTTTTGATAATGAAGCCCGCGCAAAACGCCATATTGCGAACGACTTTCGTTGTCCTGGATAAATTTGACTTCGCCTACCTGGGAATTGAAATCGCGCTCGCTATAACTTTCAAAGAAATACCCACGGGCATCATTGAAAACCCGAGGCTCGATTATAACAACGCCGTCAATATCTGTTTTGATTACGTTCATTATCTTGCTATTTGTTATGCTTCGTCTGCTCTGCGCAGCAAATATTTTCCGTATTCGTTTTTACTCATAGGTTGAGCCACTTTGCGCAAAGTTTCTGCGTCAATCCATTTATTAGTAAAGGCAATATCTTCAAGACATGCAACCTTGAGTCCTGTACGTTTCTCAATGACTTCAATGAAAGTAGAAGCTTCTGAAAGAGAATCGTGGGTGCCGGTATCTAGCCAAGCAAAACCTCTCGCAAGACGCTGCACTTTTAAACGTTGTTCATTGAGGTAGCATTCGTTTACCGTGGTAATTTCCAATTCTCCGCGCGGTGAAGGTTTTATGTTCTTTGCAATCTCAATAACATCGTTGGGATAGAAATAAAGTCCCACTACAGCATAATTTGATTTGGGACTGGTTGGTTTTTCTTCAATGCTGAGCGCATTTCCTTGCTTGTCGAATTCCACAACTCCGTAACGTTCCGGATCATTAACGTGATAACCGAAAACAGTGGCGCATTTCTGTTCTTCAACATACCTTACGCTTTCGCGCAACATTCCTGTGAAACCACTTCCGTGGAATATATTGTCCCCAAGTACAAGGCACACGCTATCATTACCAATGAACTTTTCGCCAATAATAAACGCCTGGGCCAATCCGTCGGGCGAAGGTTGTTCTGCGTACTCAAAATGTACTCCGAAATCGTCGCCATTACCAAGAAGACGCCTGAAGCCCGGTAAATCATAAGGGGTTGATATTATCAAGATCTCGCGTATTCCTGCCAACATAAGCACTGATATAGGATAGTATATCATTGGTTTGTCGAAAATAGGCAGTAACTGTTTGCTTACGCCTTTTGTGATGGGATATAAACGCGTTCCCGATCCGCCTGCCAAGACTATGCCTTTCATGTCTCTGATTATTTTTGAGATTGATTACTTCTTGAAACGACTATATATTACCGAAATCTTAATATCTCCGGTATTGCCTCCAACAAGCCGTGTAGAAGTTAGCGACAAATCGTTACGCACACGCGAAAGTACTTGCTGGGTGGTATAACCATTGCTTTGGGTGGTATATGATGTGGTAACAGGCACAAGTAAAACCTTATTCCAATCCGGATGTGCGGCTTCCCACTTAGCATATTTGGCTTGGATTGTAGCCTTTGTGTCGGCGGAAGTTACGCCTGCACCGGTTTTTCTCGTGGAATAAATGTTAGAGACAAGCGAGGCTATGTTGTTGAAAGTATAAGCGTTTTCAGTCGAAGTGTAAGTGGCAACGTATGAAGTTAGTCCGTCAGCAACTTTGCTATTCTCGAAGAAATCATAAAGTTCAGCCGATTTAAGCATAAGCAATGTGCCCGGCTGTGGAAGATTATAGTCGGTTTGCTGATTGTCGTTCACACGCGAGAAAGAAATCTTGGCACTGTTTATTGTGTCGCTTTCGTGTTCGCTATTATATATGCTGTCTATAGGCAGAGTTACCTCGGTGTATATACCCACAGGCGTTTTAAGATATGTATACTCGTCGTTGTCGAGCAACTTGTCGATGTTTTTGTTTTCTACACGCGTGTTCTGCAAAACTTCTTCGGTTGCAGCCACTTTTTGTACGCCGTCGTAGATTGTGTCTTGGTCTTTGTATCGGAAATATACGCGCATCAAAATTTTATCGATGCTCATCATTACGCCGTTGCCCGATATGATGCGATAATAAAAGCCCGGACAAACGTGGTGGACGAAGTTGTAGGAGTTTGTAAAGTTTGCAGGATTTTCGTAGTACTTTTTCATCAAGAAAGTACCATATTCCTTTGGCAACTTAATGCGTATGTTTTTTTGGTATTTGTTCTTTACGCTATCACTAAGTGTGTTGTCGACAGCCGAAACAGACAATTCTTTACGAATTGCATCGTCTTTTTTATTTACATACTGCCAAGGATCAATATTGGAGTAGTATGCCACATTTTCTTTAAGCGCATTTGCTGTGTCCAATTCGTATATTCCGAGTTTCATGGAGCTTAGCGAATCGCCGTAGCACTTCTTGATGTACACACGAATGTCGGCGGAGTCGGCTTCTATTTCGCCATTGTCCATTATCAAAGAACTTAATTCTGGAAAAGAGAAGTTTTCGAGCGCATGGAATTGGGCCAAAAAGTCGCAAGATGTGGTTGCTTTTGTTTCCGGGTCTGTAATTCTGCCCAGATAACTCATTGATGTTGCACCGAGCACGCTGTCAGCTTTAACAGAACGGGACAAAACACTGTAGATGTTCTGTGAAATTTCCATTTCATCATGTCCCGGCATAACTTTACCGCCTATGCTTCCGGTTTCATCGTCGCAAGATGTTGCAACAGCCATCATTACCACACAAGCAAGCAATATTTTCAGCAAACTATTAGTTCTCACTGGAAAAGAGTAATTTACGAATTTGTTTTGTAACTATAAATATATCGAAACGTAGCACAAAGTTTTGCGTGCCTCCGTTCGGGTTTCAAAAGTACGAATAATATATTATACAGCTACTATATTAAATCTTATTTTCCGCTAAAAACCGTTTCGTAGAAATCGCCGTAGTATTGGGCATAATCGGGATTTTCCTGATAAGGAAGCACGGGTTTTCCAAGTCCTGCGGCATAATCGGAAAGTTCCTTGTTTACGTTTGCACCACTTACCACAACGGCGTCAGAATAGTTGATTCCGAGTTTAAGCAGGTCTTCTGCGTTTTCAAATTTCAGGTTTTCCTTTTTAAGGAAAGTCTTTGTTACGTTGCGCGTAAGCAGACATGAACCGAAATTCTCGGGCAGGTTGTTTTTCAGGGCGGCATCATTTATTTCGAAGACGATTTTTGTTCCTTCGAATGAGGGTTCGTCTTTGAATGCGGTCCTTATATATAATGGTGCAACGGCGGAAATCCAGCCCTGGCAGTGTATCACGTCGGGACGCCAACGCAACTTCTTTACGGTTTCAAGCACACCGCGCGCATAAAACACGGCTCTTTCGCCATTGTCTGCGTATTCTTCGCCGTTTTCGTCGCATTCCATTCCGCGCTTGTCGAAATAATCGTCGTTGTCGATGAAGTATACTTGCATTCTTGCCGGCTGCAAAGAGGCTACTTTTATGATCAAGGGGTGGTCATTGCCGTCGATGATAATATTCATTCCCGAAAGGCGGATAACTTCGTGCAATTGGTTTCTGCGTTCATTGATGCACCCCCATTGAGGTAGGAAAGTTCTTATTTCATGTCCACTTTCCTGTATGGATTGTGGGAGTTTCCTCCCGAATGCAGACATTGTTGTCTCCGGTATATAGGGTGTAATGCCTTGGTTGATGAATAGTACTCGCTTTACGTTCATTTAAGTTATTATTACTTGCTTTGCAAAGATAGTAAATTTTTACATAATAACCAAGCAAGGGCTTGACAGCTTGATATTCCCAAGCCGCAAAGCCCTTGTATTTGCTATTGTGAGTGTGTTATTTGATATAGTCTTTGCTTGCGTCGTCGGCGGTTAGTTCAATGCCGGGCATGATAAAGTTTGCGAGCATTCCCTTGCCTCCTTTCTCGGCTTTGAGCAGTGTGCGTGTCGCACATTCTTTTTTGAAGCCCACTCTTAGACCTGTTATGATGGACTCGAGTTTGCCGTCGCACTGTATTGCGGTTTGAAATGGTACTTTGCCGGTATACCAATAGCAGAAGCAGTCGGAAAGGTTGGCTGCTTTGCCTTTTGTTATCTTGAATCCGGTGGCAAATTGGTCGCTGTAGCAATAATTGAACCAGTTGTTGGTGGCATCGATTACGAAGCCGCAGCTTGTGTCATAGGTTTGGGTTTCGCGGAATACGAAAAGGGGGTGAATGTTGCGCAGACTGTTTCCGCCAGTCTTGATATACGCTCCTATGTTGACGTCTGCAATTCTCATGTTGGTGAATGTATTGTCGAATCCTTCAACCAGCAGACCGATTGAGTTTGATTTGCCGTTGCCGGTGATGTTTACATCGCTGATGTCAGCGTCGGACGAACCGCTGTTGGCGCCGTATTTCACGTGCAGACCCACTTGGGTGTGTTTTATCGACACATTTTCCACTTTTGTCTCGCGACCTCCGTCAATCGACACGCCGTCGGCTACGTTTGAGCCGTCGATAATTCCGCCCGAAAGTCCGTAATTGCTGCCATTTACATATATATTGTTGGCCTTGTGTATAGCTCCGAGGCGAATTATAGCGTTTCCTGCATTCCAATTGTCGGTTGCCTTAATCACGGCATAGTTTCCCAACACGAGCGAAACGCTTTTTAGCGGGTCGGCAGGCGTATCAATGGAATGCGATACCAGGTAAACGCCGTCGGGGAATATGATTGTTTTGTTCGGGTTATCGTCAATAACTTTCTGTATTGCGTCGGCAACGTCGGTTTGTCCGTCAGCAACCACCCCGTGTTCCGTTACCACAACAAAGACCGAGCTTGCCTGAACAATTTTCTTGGAGTGCCGCTTTTGGGCATAGGCGTTTGTGCCGGTATAGGCGATAAAAGATAGGGATAAAACCGAGATTGCGAGTTTGAAAAGTCCTATTTTCATAGTTTTATGCTTTGTGTTATAGTTAATATGCTTACAAAGATAAATAAAAACGGGTAAAACCAAGGTTTTAGACACTATAAAAATGCGTGTTGCGGTTGGTTTTTTCAAGGCATGGGATCTCGCAAAAACTCCGCCGCATCTAATTTAAATTCCGCCGCATCTAATTTAAATTTGGTGGCCCGGAGTTTTTGCGAGATGCCTTGTAGTTTTTTGCGGAAGTTAAAAAAACTATTCTGCAATCAATTTGCCGTGAGATTTAACAGCGTTTATAGCCAAATATCAGTAACTTTGCGTGGCTACTAACCCCAAACGTTATCAAATGGTAGGACAAATTAAAATCTAACTCGTAGCAAACCGAAATAATGAATCCCAAACGTGGACTACTATATATAATAGTTGCGTTGACAATAATATTGTTTTCTCTTCTTCCTCGAACCGCCCAAGCGCAGCGTGCTGTGAGCGGCGTGGTAGTTGACAGTTTGACCGGCATGCCGCTACCGGGCGTGAATGCCGTGCTTTTCAACTCCGACAGTTCGTTTATTAAAGGTATGGCTACCGATACGGCGGGAACTTTCAGGCTCGCAGTTCCGCTGCGCACGCAATATATATTGCGTCTGTCGATGATAGGCTACAAGAGCTACTATGTGAACATTGCGAAAAACAAGCGGGGAAATACGGCTTTGGACACAATATTCATGACCTACAACGATGCGGCGCTAAAAGGCGTGGTGGTTAAAGGCACACGCCCCGATATGGTTGTTAAAGACGACACCACGAGTTTTAATGCCGCAGAATATAATGTGCCCGAGGGAGAGGCGCTCGAAGAACTCATAAAACTTTTGCCCGGCGTGGAAATAGATGGAACCAACATCACTTATAACGGCAAAACAATCTCGGATTTTAAAATCAACGGCAAAGACTTTTTCAAAGGCAACCGTAGCATTGCGCTCAAAAACCTGCCTGTGGAACTTATAAAGCAAATAAAAGCCTACGAAAAGAAGAGTGATTATGCCGAACAGACGGGGATTGACGACGGAAACGAGCAGACGGTTATGGATATTGAGTTGAAAAAAGAACTCAACGAGACGTGGACCACAAATTATGACGCCGGAGTGGGCTCGTATGGGCGATACATTCAGAAAATATTTGCCAACAGAATAACAGATCGCTCGCGGCTCACGCTTACAGGCAATATGAACAACGACGACGCCCGTTCAAACAACAAATCGTTCGGAGCAGATTTCAGCGCAAACAACGGGAAAATGAAAAAAGAGAACGGACGTTTGGAACTTGGCGGACATATTGGCGGACACAACGACCATTCGCACAACCAAACATGGAGAAACGCCGAAAACTATATGGGAACAGGACAAACATCTCAGTTCTCAAACAGCGACAGTTACAACAAAAACAAATCGGCAGGGCTTAGCGGAAATCTAAGAATGGAATGGCACCCCGATACACTAACCACCGTTACGGCGAGCACAAACCTCGCGTTTACCAAAACCAACTCGTTTAGCCGCTCGCGCTCTGTGCGGTTCAACAACGACCCATACGAAATAGTTTCTGACAACGATCCGCTCGGCAATGTGTTCAGCGACGATTTCTCAGAAGCGACAATGCCTGAATTATACCAGGCCACAATCAACCGCAAAGCCACCACGTCTAAAGGAAACGGCGACAGCTATTCATTTGCTCTCACGGGAATGCTCGTGCGACGCTTCAACAGCCAAGGAAGAAACGCAAGTTTTGATTTTAATATAGCAAGCAGCGACGGACAGAACCGAACATTTCGTATTTCCGACATATATTATTATAAAAACACAGAAGAAAATCGACACACCTTCCAAGATCAGTACACTTTCGCGCCTACGCATAATTGGAATTACAATGCGCGCGCAAGCTATAGCGAACCTATTTTAAAAGACTTGCACTTGCAGGCGAGTTACGGCTTTGAACGTTCGCGCAATCGCAACGACCGTTTGCTTTATGAGCTTGATTCGCTTGACGGGTGGCGTTATGGCGAACACGAGCTGGGAGAACTTCCGCAAGGCGTGGACTCCATGCAGGCCGCCTTGAGCATGCAAAATTCCCATTATTCCACATACGACAATTTTAATCACTCCTGGCGGGCAAGTCTGAACTATACCAGCAAAAAGATAAACGCTTTCGTTGCAACTATAATAAACTACAACACAACCAACCTGCATTACCAACGCAGCACAATTGATACAGTTTTAATTCGGCGCATTCTACGTCAATCTCCATCGGCTATGTTTCGTTACAGAGTTTCTAAAAACGAAAATGTAGAGCTTCGGTATAGCGGATGGAGCAGTGAACCGGCGATGACAAACCGAATTCCCGTTACCGACAACTCAGATCCTCTAAACATTCGGCTTTCGGGGGGAAACCTTAAGCCGGCTTGGAACAACAGAATCAGGTTTGGTTATTCCAAGTTCTTGACAAAACGCCAACAGAATTGGGATGTGAACGCGCAGTTAGAGCAAAGTTCAAATAATATCAGCACGGCGATTCTTTATGATGAGACAACGGGTGTGCGCACTACGCAGCCGAAAAACATAAACGGCAATTGGTCGGCACGCACAGACTTTACATTTACCACGGGATTCGGCAAAAACAAAGCGTTCCGCCTTAAAAGTTCCCTGACAACCGACTACGACAATTCTGTGGGCTATATCAGCACGGGCAGCAAGGCTAGCAGTGAAAAGAATACCACGAGAACCACAAGCATATTCCCGCGGGCGAATTTGAGATACCGCACAGATGTTTTTGAAGCAAAGATAGGCGCATCGCTGCGCTATCGCCATACCGACAACGAGCTACGTCCACAATCCAACATGGACACATATAATTATAGCTACCAAGCATCGGCGCGCGTCAGGCTGCCTTGGAAGATGACGATAGAGTCTGAGATGAAAATGAACAGCCGGCGCGGATATTCCAACAAGAACATGAATACCGACGAACTGGTTTGGAATGCCACGGCTTCGCAGAATTTTTTCAAGGGCTCGCCGCTTATCGTCAGGTTGAAACTTTATGACATCTTGCACAACCGCAGCAACATTTCCCGCACAATTAGTGCGCAAAGCAGGGTAGACTCCGAAAACGATTCCTCTTACAGCTATTTTATGTTGCACGTGATTTTGCGTTTGAACATATTTAATGGAAAAGTGTCCTCGGGTTACGGTAAATCAAAAGGGGAAAAGAAGAAGAAAATGCAATGAAATACCTGCGAAAAGGCCCAAATTTGCCTGAAATGCGCTTTTTCTTGAAGTTTTTCTTGGAAATGTTTGGTAGTTTCAAAAGGAATACGTACTTTTGCATCGCTTTTGAGAAATAAAGCACCTGGCGCTGTAGCTCAACTGAATAGAGCATCTGACTACGGATCAGAAGGTTTAGGGTTTGAATCCCTACAGCGTCACAAAAAGAACTGCTGAAAAGCAGTTCTTTTTTGTTTTTATACGATTGGCAATGGTTATGGTGTAAAGGCTATTGGAACTCGGTGGAAAATTTGTGGGGATAAAGTTTTGGTAGCACGAAGAAACATTCCCTTTGCGGCATGAAACAAGATTTTTAGAACATATAGATACAACTCGTGCTGTCATGCCAAAAACATGTGCTGATGTGCTTAAAACGATATCAGACTTTATTTAAACAATGTCTGACATTATTCAAACGAAATCAGACATCGTTTTTTCGAGATGCTTTGTAGGGTTTTTGTAGTCTGTTTTTGTACGAAATTGTGGCTAGTTTCAATGTCTTGTTTTTCAGAAAAATAAATAATTGCGGTTTGCGGGAAAAACTAGGTCTGACCTAATTTAAATTCCGCCGCATCTAATTTAAATTTGGTGGCCCGGAGTTTTTGCGAGATGCGGTGTCGTTTTTTTAGGGTAATGATATTGTTTTTGCTTGTAGGGAATGGTTGTGGCAAAAATGGTTTTGAATAGAAAAACGATGGTTGCAAACGCGATGGGTGTGGGGTAGGGTATGGCGGAAATCGGCTGGAAAAACAACTCTTCGGAATGAAAATATTGCTACTTTTGCACACAAAGAATCTATAAACGAAATGAACAATATTACAAGACTTTTGCTTGCCGCTGCCGCGCTTATGGCGTTCACGACGACTCCTATGAAACTGAATGCGCAGGTTAACGATGATCCTGACACGAAGTATGCTGTGGAATTGTTGCAAAGCGGAACAACGGCTCCCGATTTCAGTTTGAAAACTCCCGAGGGAAAAACTGTGAAACTCTCTGATTTCAAAGGGAAATACATGGTGATTGATTTTTGGGCCTCATGGTGTCCCGATTGTCGCAAGGATATTCCCGAAGTGCAGCGTATGTATAGGAATTTCCACGGGAAAGGCGTGGAGTTTGTGGGAGTTTCTTTTGATACCGACAAGACAAAATGGACCGATGCCGTGAAGAAATACAATATTGAATATCCTCAGGTGAGCGAGTTGGTGAAGTTTCACGACACCAAGATATCCAAGGCCTTTGGTGTGAAATGGATTCCTTCGATGTTCCTTATAGATAAGGAGGGAAAGGTGGTGATGTCAACTGTGCTCTCGTATAAAATGGAAAAGAAACTCACCGAATTGTTTGCTGACAAGGCAGCAATTGCCGGCTCGCGCGAGAAAGTGGTGATAGGCGGGAGCAAGGGCAAACTCTCGGCCATAATTCAGAAACCCGAACTGAAAACGGGCGAAAAAGTGCCGATGGCAATATTGATGCATGGCTTTACAGACCACAAGGACAGCCGATTAATAGCTTTACTTGCAGATTCGCTTCAAGCGCGCGGCATAGCTTCGATACGTTTCGACTTCAACGGACACGGGGAAAGCGAGGGCGATTTTCAGGAAATGACAGTGCCCAACGAAATTGAGGACGCAAAAATGGTGTATGAGCATGTAAAAGCCCTGCCATACGTTGGCGATGTAGCTCTCGTGGGACATTCGCAAGGCGGAGTGGTGGCGAGTATGGCTGCCGGTGAGTTGGGTAGCGACAAAGTCAAGGCCGTTGTGCTTTTTGCGCCGGCTGCCGTTTTGCGCGACGATGTGATTCGCGGCAATACCATGGGGGCTGTCTACAATCCCTTGGATCCGCCGGAATTTGTGCAGCTTGGCAATAAAAAACTTGGCGGCGATTACATTCGCACGGCTTTCGGTCTGCAAATCTATCCTACTGCTGCAAAATATACCGGCGCGGCGTGCATCATTCACGGCAACGGCGACCGCATCGTGCCTTACAGTTATGGCGAAAGGTATCATGAAATTTGGCCAAACAGCAAACTGTATGTTTTGGAAGGCTACGACCATGGCTTTTCTCAGAACGAATACCGCGCCGCCGGCATAGCGTCGTCGTTTTTGTTTGACGCATTGAAAAAGTAATGCCTTGTGCGTTATGCGCTACGCGACAACGGAAAAATTAGTATTTTTGTAGTTCAAAAAATTACGTTATGCAAACAAACGAAGAACTAATAGACAAATTGATAGACTTGGCTTTTGCCGAAGATATAGGTGATGGCGATTGCACAACCCTTTGCTGCATTCCCGAAACGGCAATGGGACGCTCCAAAGTGCTTATAAAAGAGCCGGGAATACTTGCCGGGGTGGAGATTGCCAAACGCATTTTCCACAAGTTCGACCCCGAACTGGAAATAGAGGTGCTGATAAACGACGGCGCCGAAGTGAAACCGGGCGATGTGGCTATGGTGGTGAACGGAAAGATACGCAGTCTGTTGCAAACCGAGAGGCTTATGCTCAATGTGATGCAGCGTATGAGCGGCGTGGCTACCACTACACACAAATACCAGGAACTTTTGAAGGGGACGCATACCAAAGTGCTCGATACCCGCAAAACTACTCCCGGAATGCGTGTGCTCGAAAAAATGGCGGTGAAAATAGGCGGCGGCGCCAATCATCGTATGGGCCTTTTCGATATGGTTTTGCTTAAAGACAACCATGTGGATTTCGCCGGCGGCATAGAAAACGCAATAGACCGCTGCCACGAATATCTGAAACAGACAGGAAAGGACCTGAAAATAGAGATAGAAGTGCGCTCGTTTGACGAACTTCAAAGGGTGATGCAACACGGCGGCGTGGATCGCATAATGCTCGACAACTTCTCGGTTGCCGACACGAAGAAAGCCGTTGAAATAATCGCAGGAAAGTATGAAACCGAATCGAGCGGCGGAATTACTATCGAAACAATCCGAGGGTATGCAGAATGTGGCGTAGACTATATTTCCGTAGGGGCACTCACACATTCTGTAAAGAGTTTGGACATATCATTCAAAGCATGCTGACAAAAATGAAGGCGATATTTAAGATTTTTACATGTGCGCTGCTCGCGGCTTGTTCCATGCCGTCAGCATTTGGTTGCACCAATTTTATCGTAGGTAAGAACGCATCGGTCGACGGTTCGGTTTTCATCTCCTACGCTGCCGACAATTACGGAATGTATGGCTTTTTGTATCACCGCAATGCCGGAACGCATGCAAAAGGAGCCACAAGAAACGTGGTATATTGGGACACAAATAAATTTCTCGGCAAGATACCCGAAGCCCCAGTAACATATAATGTAGTAGGTAATATAAACGAAAACCAGGTGGCAATTGCCGAAACTACGTTTGGCGGTCGCGAAGAATTGGTTGACACTACTGCTACGATGGATTACGGAAGCATGATTTATATTGCCTTGGAACGTGCAAAAACTGCACGGGAGGCAATAAAAATTATGACCGACCTTGTTGAAACTTACGGCTACAACAGCGAAGGGGAAACCTTTACAATTGCCGACAAAAACGAGGCGTGGATAATGGAAATGGTTGGAAAAGGAAATGTAGAGAAGGGCGCCGTTTGGGTAGCCGTTCGCGTGCCCGACGATTGCGTATGTGCGCATGCCAATCAGAGCCGTATTCATAAATTCAACATGAAAGACAAAGACAATGTGCTTTATTCGAAAGACGTTGTGAAGTTTGCGCGCAAACAAGGCTATTTTGAAGGAAAAGATGCTGATTTTGATTTTGCCAACGCCTATTGTCCTGCCACTTTCAGCGGTTTGAGATATTGCGAGGCGAGAGTCTGGAGTTTCTTTAACCGTTGGACCGACGGCATGGACAAATATCTTCCCTACGCGTCGGGAGAAGATTTGAAAGCCGAGCCGATGCCTTTGTTCATCAAGCCCAAGAGAAAACTTTCGGTGGGAGATGTTATGAATTGTATGCGCGACCATTATGAAGGCACGCCTTTTGATATGACCAAAGACGCCGGTAGCGGCGTTTATAACGCACCTTATCGTCCTTCCCCCTTGTCTTGGAAATACAATGGCAAAGAATATTTCAACGAGCGCCCGGCTTCTACCCAACAAAGTGGCTTTGTTTTCGTAGCACAACTGCGCTCGAATTTACCGAATCCCATTGGAGGCGTGCTTTGGTTTGCCAACGATGACGCAAACATGGTTGCTTTTACGCCGATGTATTGCTGCATTACAAAATCGCCCGAATGTTATTCCGAAAAGACGGCAGATGGCGTAACTTTCTCCTGGAAGTCGGCATTCTGGGTCTGCAATTGGGTTTCTAATATGGTTTATCCGCGATATTCCATGATGTTTGGTGATCTTGAGAAGCTACGTAATAAATTGGAAAACTCTTATCTCGCAAACCAAAGCGCATTGGAAACAAAGGCCAAGGCATTGTATGACGATTCTGCCGCAAAAGCAGTGGAATTTCTCACGAATTATTCCGACACAACGGCACAATCGATGCTTGCACAATGGAAGAATTTTGGCGAGTTCCTTATCGTGAAATACAATGACCAAGTGGTGAAGCCAGAGAAGAACGGAAAATTCCTGCGTAACGCAGAAGGACTTGGCGAGACGGTGAAACGTCCGGGTTTCCCCGAAGAATATAGAAAAACTATCGTAGATGAGACAGGCGACAAGTATCTTGTTCCTAATAAATAAAGACATAAAAACAATAACACAATGGATAATACAGAAACAATAAAACTTTGTGAGCAAAAGGCGCAGCAATGGCTCGATTCTCCCGTATATGATGAGGATACCAAGAGCGCTGTTCGCGAAATGTTGGCGAATTCCGACAAAACGGAACTTATAGATTCGTTCTACCAGAACCTTTCGTTCGGAACAGGTGGCTTGCGCGGAATAATGGGACCGGGCTCAAACAGAATGAACATATATACTGTGGGCGGGGCAACCCAAGGATTGGCAAACTATCTGAAGAAGAATTTTGCCGACCGCAAGGATATTTCTGTTGTAGTCGGTCATGATTGCCGCAACAACAGCCGTTTGTTTGCGGAGATCTCGGCTGATATTTTTTCCGCCAACGGAATAAAAGTATACCTCTTTGATGATATGCGTCCTACCCCGGAGATTTCTTTCGCAATACGTCATTTTGGCTGCCAGAGCGGAATTGTTATCACCGCTTCGCACAATCCGAGAGAATACAACGGATACAAGGCGTATTGGGACGATGGCGCGCAGGTGCTTGCGCCTCATGATCAGGGTATAATCGACGAGGTTAACAAAGTTCTCCCCGAAGAAATAAAATTCAATGGTAATGCCGAACTTATAGAGACTATCGGCAAGGCTGTTGACGATGAATATTTGCGCCAGGTCAAGGGTCTTTCGATCGATCCCGAGGTGATTCAGAAGCAGAAGGACTTGAAGATTGTCTATACTCCTCTTCACGGCACCGGCATGATGCTTATTCCACAATCCTTGAAACTTTGGGGATTTGAGAACGTAAATTGTGTGCCCGAGCAGATGGTAAAAGACGGCAATTTCCCCACTGTGGTAAGTCCTAACCCCGAAAACGCCGAAGCCCTTACGCTTGCGATTAAATTGGCCAAGAGTATCGACGCCGATATCGTGATGGCGAGTGATCCAGATGCCGACCGCGTTGGAATGGCGTGCAAAAACAGCAACGGAGAATGGGTGTTGATGGACGGAAACCAGACCTGCATGATATTCCTCTACTATATCATCAACAACCGCATTGCCACGCATCAGATGAAAGGCGACGAGTTTATCGTTAAAACCATTGTAACCACGGAACTCGTGAAGGAAATCGCAAAGAAGAACAATGTAGAAATGTTTGATGTCTATACCGGTTTCAAATGGATTGCCCGCGAAATTCGTCTTAACGAAGGCAAGAAAAAATATATCGGTGGCGGCGAGGAAAGCTACGGTTTCCTTGCAGAGGACTTTGTTCGCGACAAAGACGCAGTGTCTGCCTGCACACTTTTGGCAGAGATTTGCGCATGGGCAAAGAACCAGGGCAAAACGTTGTTTGATGTCCTTATGGACGTATACGTTGAATACGGTTTCCGTCTCAACAAAACCATAAATGTAGTTAAGCCCGGAAAGAGCGGAGCTGACGAAATCAAGGCTATGATGGACAATTTCCGCACCACACCGCCTACGGAAATCGCAGGCTCAAAGGTGGTTTCGGTGAAAGACTACAAAACTTTGACCGAAACCGATGCCGAAGGAAAGGTGTCAAAGCTTGATATGCCGGAGCCGAGCAATGTTTTGCAGTGGTTCACCGCAGACGATACCAAGGTGAGTGTCCGTCCGTCGGGAACTGAGCCAAAAATTAAATTCTACATCGAAGTTAAAGGCGAGATGGGCTGCGCCCATTGCTTCAAGGGAGCAAACGAGGCTGCCTTGAAGAAGATTGATGCCGTGAGGGCTTCGCTTAATATTTGATAGACATGTAGGAATAAAAACTCGCGGGGCGTTCTTTCTGATAACAGAGAATGCCCCGCTTTTTTAGTATGTTGTGATGAAAAATACCAAATGGTTTATATTCAGCGGCGGAAAACTTCTCTTGAAAAAGGGGAAGTGTGAAGACGATTACAAAGTTCCCGCAGGAGATATGCCGCCGGTTTCTCCCGCCGAGGGGATACATGTACATTCGTTTGAGATGGAGAATTGTTCGGCCAAGTCGTTCGTAATGGTCGAAGAGGTTTCTTTGCCCGAGGATATGGAGTTCGTTCCGCTGCGCAGAAGTTTCTTTCTTTTGCCGCAGGAAATCTATCGAATGGCAGGGAAGATGGAAGAATTGATATACTGGGACAAGGAAACGCAATATTGCGGACGCTGCGGCGGAAAGCTGGAATATTCTTCTCCGATAAGCAAAAAATGCACGAGTTGCGGTCATACGGTTTGGCCGGGGCTTCAGATTGCAATCATAGTGCTTGTAAAGCGTGGCGAAGAGGTTTTGCTCGTACAGTCAAAAGGCTTCAAGGGCGATTACATGGGGCTTATAGCCGGTTTTGTTGAGACTGGCGAAACTTTGGAACAGGCCGTGAGACGAGAGGTTATGGAGGAAACGCAAGTGGAACTGAAAAGCGTGAGATATGTCAAGAGTCAGGCGTGGCCCTATCCGTGCAATTTAATGGCAGGTTTCGTTGCGGAATACGGAAGTGGGGAAGTGGTGATACAGGAATCCGAATTGCGCAAAGGAGGCTGGTTTACCCGTAAAAACATGCCGCCTTTGCCCGACGAGGCAAGCATAGCCCGGCAACTTATAGAGGCTTGGAAAAATCGCGAACTGTAATAAAAAAGAGTCATCTTGGAAACAAGATGACTCTTTTGGTAGGGTGGGTAGTGGGACTCGAACCCACGACATTCAGAACCACAATCTGACGCTCTAACCAACTGAACTATACCCACCATGTATAGCTTCTTCGTAAAAGCAGTGCAAAAGTACGAAAAATAATCAAACCACCAAAGTTTTTCAAGGGAAATTGTGCGTAAAATATAGGGTTTTGTTGAATCTTCGTATGTTTTGTTTAAGCCGAGATTGGATACCGCAAAAATTTCAAGGCATCTTGTAAAAACTCCGCCGCATCTAATTTAAATTCCGCCGCATCTAATTTAAATTATGTCTGACATCGGAAAAACGTAAAAAGACCTTGTTTATTCTGCTTAGTATCAAGTGTTTAGGTAATGTCTGTAAATAATACAGATAATCCTTTGATTTTCTTTTGATTAGGGTGATATTAGGCATTTTTCAATCAAAGGGGGATTCTTATATATTATTGCCTAAATAAAAAACTACGGAGCAGGGCACTTGTGGGCGGCTCTGCTCCGTAGGTATGTTAGGTTTTGAAATGGCTACTTGAAGATTTTTTCTGACTTCGTTGTGCCGTCGGTATATGTGGTTACACGAACAAAGATACCTGTCGTAGGATTTGTACATTCAATGCCCATGAGATTGAAGTAGCGAACCTTTGCAATAGTCTTGCTTTCCGTGTCAATAGGAACTATTTGGGTTGGGATATTGTCTATAAACGTTCCATTGATAGGAATAAGTGTCCACCCTCCGTCGGCAGTTGCTTCTTTAGGAAGTGTTGACGAATGGAGTTTGTTGCGGTAGGCAATGGCGTAGAAGTTGTAGAGAGTGTTTTCGCCTGTTGCGCTGAACTTGTTCTCAATGTCATCTTCCATACTCCAGTCTATTTTTGCTTCGCCTACAAGGTTGTGGTCGTTGAGACCTGTTGCAGCCGACGGCATATAGAATTTGGTTTTGTCGTCGTTGAGTATCGCATTTTCTACATACACGTATTCGTATGGCTTGGGAGTTATGAGATATACGTTTTGCGCATCTTCGCCTTGCGTGAGTGCGAAGTTTGCCATGTTAACCTTATTTCCGGTGAACGTGTTGCCGTCGGAGAATGGTATTGCTTTGGCAAAGATGTTCAAGGTGGGGTTGCCTTGCTCGTCGCGTGTGAGGTATCCTCTCAACGTGCCGCCCGGTATGATTGCTTTCGAGTCGCTCATTCCGAATGCCAGACCTTCTACACCTTTCAGACGAATCCAGTTGCTTTGGTCGAAGTCTGCGTTTGAATAAGGATCGTCCTTGCCTCCGCGCTCTTGCCTTGGAGTGTAGCAGTTCTTGTCTTTCGCAAAAATCATACTGCCGTCGCTCGATTTGTATACAGCTGTCAGAGTGTCGGTAACAGTATATAGTCCGTTTTCCGTCCCAGTCTTGATAATATCCGAAAGGGGAAGTTTTGTCGTGGTATTGTCTTCGAGCACATACCAATTGGCAACCATGTAATTTTCAAGGTCGGTGCCTGAGGAATCTTGCGTGTGATGACGATACCATACGAGGCAATAAGTATAATTGTTGTCTTTCGGGTTGTATACATTGGGCAGCTTTGCGTCGATGCGGTATGTATCGTCCCACGACTTGCTTTGTGTCCAGCTCGTAGTCCAACCTCCGGTGGCGAACACGCCGCCTCCCCAGGCCCATTCCTGTTTTCCGATGCCGAGCGAGACAGTTACGTCAATGTTTGTGGCTTCGGATACGTCTTCGCCCCCACCTTTGCTGTAGGTTAGCGCAACTGTTTCGTCTGCATCTTCTTCTGGAGCGTCGAATGCCGCACTGTATCTGAAATATTCGGTTTTGTCAACCTTGAAAGCGCTGCGCATAGTTGCTTCATCATAGGCCCCGTGTTTGTACGACCCAACATCGCCTACGGTATGTGAGATTACGTTTTCTCCAATCTGCCTACACGTTGTTCCTTTAACCATTTCGTTGTATTGGGTTACGGACATACCTTTTTGGAGCATGCCTGTGCTGCGCACTTTGACGATTTTGAATTCTTCGCCAACCATCTCGGGAATGGTGGCGCACTTTATAACTTTGTAGGTGAACTGATCAGCCGGCATATAATAGAACACCACATAATCTTCGCCCGACTGCGTTCCCGATCCACGGCTTTCGCTTTCTGTTACAGTCGATCTGAATTGGCTTGTCCAGCTATGCACGATTGCAGTGTGCACGCTCACAGTGAAGATACCGCCGAATTTTGCGCTTACATCAAATCCGCCGCCAACTCTCCACGTTGTAGCGTCGGTGTTGCTTGATGAAGATGATGAACTCTTGGTAAAGGCAACGGAGCCGGGCTTTATGGTTAGTCCTTTGATGTATGGAGGAGCTGCCAGGACGTATCCAATCACAGGGTTGGTGCTTATCACGTCTCTTCGCATCAGTTTCAGGAGCGCTCCCTGCCCTTTGTGTACCGCTGTAAGGCTTAGCGTAAGTGGCGAACCGCTTGTTTCTTGAATTGAATTCGAAGCTACGATATACCATGGGGCAGCTTTTAATTTTAAGTCGCGCCATAGACACGCCACCTTGTAATCTGTGTCTCGCCAGTCGAAATCATCGTAAAGCGTTCCCTTATCTTCTTTGTTGTCAGAGTCGGCAAGGTGGAACACAAACATTTCGCGTCCTTTGTTTATGCTGTTCTCTGTTTTTTGAGCCTCAACTTGTCCGCCCACCACGCGGTCGAATCCTGTATTGTTGTTTTCGTGTAGGTTTGGAATCTCGTAGAGTTGCGTGAAAGTTTGGTCTTTTTCGTTGCATTCATACACTTTGTTTATCCAAAACACGAGCTGCGGATTGTTTATACCATCGATAAAAGCCGTGCCCAAGGCCGGGTGTCCAAAATAGTAGGGGCGTTTGCGCTCATATTTGCTGCCAATCCAATAGCCTGTGGAACTGTGAAGCTGGCAAACGGTACGTTCTCGTTTTTGAACGTCCACGGTGTACCAACCATTGGCATTGTCCGATTCAATATCCTGTCCCGAAACATTGATACACGTCAAGGTGTGATCAAAGTAGTTGTAATAATTCGAGCCGTCCTTTTCGTAATATCTTATTTCCGTTAGCGCAATCAATAGTTTGGCAACGTTGCTCTTGCCGTAGGGATAGAACAGACGCGTGGTCAGCATTGCACGTTTTGCACATTTGTCGTGTTGTGCCACATCGCTACCGTTCATTTCTACTGCGTGTGCGGAATAAGTCAACTTGTTGGTCGATGCATCATAAACCGAGCCGATGTAAAGCCCCTTTATCTCGGCGTTTTGATAGCTGTAACTGCTCATTGTGGCTTCTAGACAAAGATAGTCGTCTATGCCGTCGCCGTTGAAGTCGGCTATTACAGACGAAGGACTGTTGTTGGTGTTATTCGTCAATTGGTAGGTAAAAATCTGTTCGAGCGTATTGCCGTCATACACATATAGAGTGTTTCCC
The DNA here is from genome assembly GCA_963626585.1 of Christensenellaceae bacterium Phil1. GTDB lineage: Bacteria > Bacteroidota > Bacteroidia > Bacteroidales > Bacteroidaceae > UBA6398. The sequence continues at coordinate 25,821 of CAVFYC010000027.1, forward strand.
AAAAACAGGAAAAGATCGTCCGTGCCATCGTCGTTGTAGTCAAGAGCGTTGACATCTACAAAACTTTGGAAAACCTCGTTGCGACGAGTGTTGTTGGAAACATAACCATTGATGATGTCCATATCGCTTGTCGACGAGTTGCGTAAAGTACTAATGAAGTATTCGTTTGTGATATCGGGAATTTTGGAATCCGAATAGCCAAACACCGCCGATTTTGCCGAAGAATTACCCTCAATGTTGGTCTTGACAATCTGATATTGCGTCTTGTTGAAATACACATTGAACACAACATCGCTTGCAGCCTTCACATGCCCCGCCTTGCATACGGAATAAAGATAACCAATGTCGAGCGAATGCGTAAAACTGTTTTCTTCGGTAATAGTTCTGATCTCATTCGGAATCATTTTGTATTCTGTGCCTTTGTTACCAGTAGCAGAGAACACATTCTCGGGCCCCACGCGCAAATAAGTGCTGTCAAGAATAGGGTCAACGTTTTCAACCTCCGAAACATCAGCTCCGCTCAATTCAAGAAGAGTTTTGGTAAGCCGTTCCTGGTTTAGCGTCTGTGAAATGCTGTCAGATTCTTGCCCTGAACTTTCAGATTCTTGTGCCGAAGTGTAGTTGAATACCGTAAGTAATGCAACAAGCAATAAGTAAAATCGATATCTCATAGAATTAAATAATATGAATAGGTCTACAAAGATATAAATTAAAAATGAAACAAGTTATGGCATCTCTTTAGATATTTTTGAAAGCCACACTATTAATAGTATTTTGTTGAGGTAACAAACAAATTCTTTTCCGACAGCCCCAAATGCAGTGTAGACAATACAATTTTCATCAGATTCAAGCTATCGTTTAACGCTCGTCCATTAGATTTTTTGCTAGATAGGATATCGCAAAAACTCCAAGGCATTTCGTGTTTTACGAGATGCGTCGGAATTTAAATTCCGACGCATCTAATTTA
>CAVFYC010000028.1:0-26268 GCA_963626585.1 Christensenellaceae bacterium Phil1
GATGTCAGACATAATTTAAATTCCGACGCATCTAATTTAAATTAGATGCGTCGGAGTTTTTGCGAGATGCCTTGTCGTAAAAAACGTATCCGCAAGCCGTTCGCAGTCCACCTCTTTTTGCAAAAACGAGATGAATATGTCGCCCCGCCAAGGCTATTTGTTTTCTAAATCTAAATGGGTGTGCCAAAATCGTAAAGATACCGCAGAAATTCGTAAATTTGCAACAATTTAGGCATATAGCGTCGTGCGGCGCATGTGCCGTTGTGGAATTTAGAATAAAAACATTTACAGATATGGAACTTGCAAGCAAGTACAGCCCCAAAGACATTGAGGCAAAATGGTATCAATATTGGATTGACCACAAATTGTTCAGTTCAAAGCCAGATGGCCGCGAACCTTACACCATAGTAATACCGCCACCAAATGTTACGGGTGTGCTCCACATGGGACATATGCTCAACGAAACTATCCAGGACATTCTCGTGCGTCGCGCAAGAATGGAAGGCAAAAACGCCTGTTGGGTTCCGGGCACCGACCATGCTTCGATTGCCACCGAGGCAAAGGTTGTGGGCAGGCTTGCAGAAAAAGGCATCAAGAAAACAGATCTTACCCGCGAAGAGTTCTTGAAACACGCATGGGAATGGACCGACGAGCACGGAGGCATTATATTAAAGCAACTTCGCAAGCTCGGCGCATCGTGTGATTGGGACCGCACTGCGTTCACAATGGACGAAGAACGTTCGAAAAGCGTAATCCATGTGTTTGTCGACCTATATAATAAAGGACTTATCTATCGTGGCGTGAGAATGGTGAACTGGGATCCGAAAGCCCAAACGGCTCTGAGCGACGAAGAAGTGGTTTATCAGGAGGAGCACAGCAAACTTTATTATCTCCGCTATTATGTAGTAGATCCCAAAGAGGGCGAGAAGAAATATGCCGTGGTTGCCACCACTCGTCCCGAGACAATTATGGGCGATACCGCCATGTGTATAAATCCCAACGACGAGAAAAACACTTGGCTCAAAGGCAAACGCGTTATTGTGCCGCTTGTGGGAAGGGAAATCCCCGTGATTGAAGACGATTATGTGGATACCGAATTCGGTACGGGTTGTTTGAAAGTTACTCCCTGTCATGACCCCAACGACTACATGCTCGGCGAGAAACACGGGCTTGAAAGCATCGATATCTTCAACGACAACGGCACTATCTCCGAAGCTGCCGGCATGTATGTGGGCATGGATCGTTTCGATGTGAGGAAACAAATTGCCGAAGACCTTGAAAAGGCCGGACTTATGGAGAAGGTGGAGGATTATACCAATAAGGTGGGATTCTCGGAGCGCACCCACGTGCCAATAGAACCGAAACTATCCATGCAATGGTTCTTGAAAATGAAACATTTTGCCGACCTCGCTCTCCCGCCTGTGATGAACGATGAAATAAAGTTCTATCCGGCGAAATACAAAAACACCTACCGCCATTGGCTTGAGAACATAAAAGACTGGTGTATAAGCCGACAACTTTGGTGGGGGCACAGAATACCTGCGTACTACCTTCCGCAAGGCGGTTTTGTGGTAGCTGAAACGATTGAGGAGGCTGTGGAATTGGCTCGCAAGAAGAGTGGCAACGATTCGCTCGAAGCCAAAGACTTGCGTCAGGACGAAGAAGCACTTGACACATGGTTCTCCTCCTGGCTGTGGCCGATATCGTTGTTCAATGGTATAATGCAGCCCGAAGGAAATAAGGAGTTCGATTATTACTATCCTACCAACGACCTCGTAACCGGCCCGGATATTATATTCTTCTGGGTTGCGCGAATGATAATGGCAGGTTACGAATTTACGGGAAAGATGCCTTTCCGCAATGTTTACTTTACCGGTATCGTGCGCGACAAACTTGGTCGCAAAATGTCGAAATCTCTCGGCAATTCGCCCGACCCTCTGAAACTCATCGAGGAATATGGCGCCGATGGCGTGAGAATGGGAATGATGCTTTCGGCACCTGCAGGCAACGATATCCTCTTTGACGAAAGTTTGTGCGAACAAGGCAGAAATTTCTGCAATAAAATATGGAACGCCTTCCGCCTCGTGAAAGGTTGGAATGTGGACAAGAATATTCCGCAGCCCGAGACGGCAAAAATTGCAATCGATTGGTTTGAAGCAGAACTGCGCAAGGGCGAAGCCGCACTCAACGATTTGTTCTCGAAATACAGGATAAGCGAAGCGTTGATGGAGGTTTATCATTTGTTCTGGGACGAGTTTTCAAGTTGGTACCTTGAAATGATAAAACCGGCATACGGCGAACCGATTGACGGCGCTACATTGGAGGCTACGCTTGGTATATTTGAAAAACTGATAGAGATGCTCCACCCCTTCATGCCGTTTATTACAGAGGAAATCTGGCAGCATGTTCGCGAGCGCAAAGACGGTGAGAGCATTATGTACAGTATTAAAAAATCCACCGCATTTACTCCCGAAGACGAGAAACTTATTTCTGAAATAGAGCATGTAAAGCAAATCGTAGTAGGTATACGCGCCGTAAGAGCTGAGAAAAACATCGCTCCGCGTGAGGAACTGCAATTAAATGTGGTGAACGCAGAAATAAATGCAACGTATGTCTCGACGATAAAAAAGATGGCAAAAATAAGTGCAATCAACACAGTGGGCGAGAAAGACGGACTTTCGTCTTCGTTCATCGTTGGCACAACGGAATACGCCATACCTCTCGGGAATCTTATTGACGTGGAGGCAGAACGTGCAAAGGCCAATGCCGAACTCGAACACTTGGAGAAATTCCTTGCTTCGATAGAAAAGAAGCTGTCAAACGAGAAGTTCACCGCCCATGCACCGGAAAAAGTCGTGGAAATGGAACGTAAAAAACTTAGCGACACCCAAAGCAAGATTGCAACGATTAAAGAAACGTTGAAAACTCTTGGCTGATAAATAGTACGCCTTGAAATATCTCGTAAAGTATATATTTTTCATCGCGCTTCTCGTTGCGTTATCTCCTGTTGCAGCTAATGCTGAAAACGAACAGGCGGAAAGTTTAAACGAGATGCTTGACGATGATACCTTGACCGTAAGTTTTATGACTTGCGAGCCAGGTACTGCTATATATGCACTTTACGGGCATTCTGCAATCAGAGTACGCACTGCCGGCGGCAGTGATATGGTGTTTAATTACGGAATGTTTGATTTCAATACCCCAAACTTTGTAGGGCGTTTCGTCTTGGGAAAAACTGATTATTACATGGCGGCGTATCCCTACGAAGATTTTATTAGCGAGTATGAGTATCGGGGATCTGCTGTCGTTGAGCAGATTTTGAATCTTACCAAAGAAGAGAAAGAAAAATTACTTCGTTCGCTCGTTAAGATTGCCGGGTATGAAGGTTGGACATATCGTTACAATTTTCTGTATGATAATTGTACGACGCGGGCACGTGATCAAATAGAAAATTGTGTCAATGGAAAAATTGTCTATCCCGAAATTGATTCTGTTGAAAGCTATCGACAAATAATACATAAGTACACCAAAGGGTATGCGTGGTCGGAATTCGGGCAGGATTTGTTGCTTGGTAATGCGGCAGACGTACCGATAAGCCAACGCCAAAAGATGTTTGCTCCGTTGTATATGGAAAAATACAATGCCAAGGCAATTATAATAGACAGCGTGGGAAACAAGCGCCCTCTTGTGGCTGCAACGGAAATTCACCAGCCAATTATGGCAAAGACAGACAGCAAAGGCTTTCCAATTCCTCCATTAGGCGTATTTGGCACAATTCTTGCTATTACAATAGTTATATGTATCGTAGAAGTAAAGAAAAGCAGAATATATTGGGGATACGAGGGCGCGTTGATGCTTGTAGAAGGTTTGGCGGGCTGCTTGATTACCATTCTTTTCTTCTCCGAACATCCTACGGTAAAAACAAATTGGCTTATAATGGTGCTCAATCCTCTGCCTTTGTTTTATATGCCGATAAGAATAATGCGGATACGGAAACATCTTGCAGACTTCTATCCGCCAATTGCAACTGTCGTAATTTTAATGTTTGTGATAGCTACCATGTTTATTTCACAAACATTCAGTGCGTCAGTTTATTGTTTTACACTATCTTTGTGCTTGCAAACAGCAACCTGCACATATATTCAGCATAAGAAAGAATGGAGAAAATCCGCATAATAACGACACTCATAGCGGGGCTATCGTTTACGGTTGGCGAGGCGCAATCTTTGCCGGCAGTGCCACGTATTGTCGTTAATATTACCATTGATCAGTTGCGTACTGATTATATGGAGGCGTTCTCGCCCCTTTATGGTAATGGCGGATTCAAAAAATTGCTTGAAGGTAGTAAAATATATACTCAAGCAGAATTTCCTTCTTCGCGGCTTGATCGTGCGTCGGCAATAGCTACTATTGCAACGGGGGCTACACCTTATGATAATGGTATAGTGGGAATACAATGGCTTGATCGCGAAACATTGCGCCCCGTAATGGCTGTAGAGGATAATGATTTTAGTGGCGTGATGACGCTAGACAAATATTCTCCACGCCGTTTGGCTGTGTCTACGATTGGTGATGAATTAAAGGTAGCCACCGGCGGTAAGTCTATAGTTTATGCCATTGCTCCGTTTAGCGACGAAGCTATGTTTGGAGCTGGACACGCAGCCGACGGAGCTCTTTGGATAGATAATTTGACCGGTCATTGGTGTACCACTTCTTATTATGGTAGTGAAATGCCTGCTTGGGCGCGTTCGTTCAATTCTGGCAATTCTCTTTCTTCCAAACTCAAAGGATATTCCTGGACTCCTTCTTCTGATTTGGTTGGAAATTTCAATTATTTCCTCTCAGGAGGGATGTCGAAACCTTTCAATCATAAATTTGAAGGTACAGGGCGGTATCATCAGTTTAAGGAATGCGCTCCTGTTAACGATGAAATTGCGAATGCTGCCGTTGCATGTCTTAACGGCACGCAGATAGGGGCTGATGAAATAACCGATTACCTTGCCGTTACGCTTCATGCGGGGAACTATAAGAATCTTCCTGGTTCTGAAAGCCCGATGGAACTTCAGGATACATACGTAAGAATTGACAATGCGCTGAGCAATATTATTTCGGCTGTAGAAAAGAAAACCGGAACAGCCAACGCGCTTTTTGTGATAACGTCAACGGGTTATTCGAATATAGCAGCGCAGAATCTTGATAAGTATCGCATTCCCACAGGAACGTTTAACATAAGTCGCACATCTGCGTTGCTCAATATGTATCTTGTAGCCCTTTTTGGACAAGGACAATATGTTGAGGCGTGTCATGGGGCTGAAATATATTTGAATCATAAACTTATAGAGGAAAAGCAACTAAGCATGTCGCAGATATTGCAGCATTGCGAAGCTTTCCTTATTGATATATCTGGAATAAAAGACGTTTATACTTCGTCGCGACTTCAACTTGGAGCATGGACTCCTGGAATAAGCAAAATACGCAATGGTTATAATCCCAAATGTTCGGGAGACATTTTGATAGAAGTTGCGCCTGGGTGGAATCTTGTAAACGACAACACCAAGGAGGTGAGCTATTGCAGCGAGGCATACGTGAATTTTCCGATATTTCTGTATGGATACAACATTAAACCGGAAAAGATAACCACACCTGTAAGCGTTGAACGCATTGCACCTACCCTTACATCGTGCATGCGAATACGCGCTCCAAATGCTTGTTCCGCAGCACCGTTTGAAGGAATAAAATAACCTCCAAACGATATCAGATATATTTTAAACAATGTCTGATATTATTTAAATAATGTCAGACATAATTCTAACAATATCAAATATAATTTTTACAAGAATGGACTTTAATAAAATACTAAGCAAGATATTCGGAAATAAGTCAACCCGTGATATGAAAGAAATCACGCCTTGGGTTGAGAAAATCAAAAAAGCCGAGCCTGCAATACAAGCTCTCGACAACGATGGACTGCGTGCCAAGACTCAAGAACTGAAGAATATAATCCAAACTTCGGCTGATGATATCAAGGCCGAAATCTCCGAACTTAAAGGTAAGATTGAAACCACGCCTATCGAAGAGCGTGAACCGATATTCAATCAAATAGACAAACTTGAAAAGGAAGTGTTGGAGCGTTATGACAAAAAACTCGAAGAAGTTTTGCCCGATGCTTTCGCAATTATGCGTGAAACAGCACGCCGCTTCTCACAGAGCCCCGAGATAACCGTTACAGCCACCGACTTTGACCGCGAACTTGCCACAACGCATGATTTCGTGCGTATAGAAGGCGACAAAGCAATATATCAAAACCATTGGGTTGCCGGAGGAAACGAGGTAACTTGGAATATGGTTCATTACGATGTGCAGTTGTTTGGTGGAGTGGTGCTGCATCAAGGTAAGATTGCCGAAATGGCAACTGGTGAAGGTAAAACTCTCGTTGCTACATTGCCGGTATTCCTCAACGCTCTTACGGGCAACGGCGTTCATGTGGTTACGGTGAACGACTACCTCGCAAAGCGCGACTCCGAATGGATGGGACCGATGTATATGTTCCATGGATTAAGCGTTGACTGCATCGACAAGCATCAGCCCAACAGTGCAGCGCGTCGCAAAGCTTATCAAGCAGACATCACCTTCGGTACAAACAATGAATTCGGTTTCGACTATTTGCGCGACAATATGGCAATAAGTCCCGAAGACCTCGTGCAGCGTGCCCATAATTACGCAATTGTCGACGAGGTTGACTCCGTGCTTATCGATGATGCACGTACTCCTCTTATAATATCCGGCCCTGTGCCTAAGGGAGACGATCAGATGTATGAGCAATACCAACCGCTTGTTGAAAAACTCGTAAGCGTACAACGTCAACTTGCTACGAAATATCTTGCGGAGGCAAAGCAACTTATTAGCGAAAACAAAGACAAAGAATCTGTAACCAAAGGATTCTTGCAGCTTTTCCGCTCACACAAGGCGCTCCCAAAGAATAAACCGCTGATTAAATACTTGTCTGAAACCGGTATCAAGGCTGGTATGCTCAAGACTGAGGCATACTACATGGAGAACAACAATAAGTTGATGCCCGAAGCTACAGATCCGCTCTATTTTGTTGTTGACGAGAAACAAAAGGGCGTAGATCTTACCGACAAGGGTAACGAATGGCTTGCCAATCAAGTATCCGACAACGATTTGTTTGTTTTGCCTGATATCACGGCACAGTTGTCTGCGCTTGAAGCCGAATCTCTAAGCGAAGAAGACAAACTGAACAAAAAGGACGAACTTCTTACAGAATACGCCATAAAGAGCGAGCGCGTGCATACGCTGCAGCAGTTGCTCAAGGCATACACAATGTTCAACCGCGACGACGAATACGTAATTGACGACGGGCAAGTAAAGATTGTTGACGAGCAAACCGGACGTATTATGGAAGGACGTCGCTGGAGTGATGGACTGCATCAGGCCGTTGAAGCAAAGGAACACGTGAAGGTAGAAGCGGCTACGCAGACTTTCGCAACCATTACGCTGCAGAACTATTTCCGTATGTATCACAAGCTATCGGGTATGACCGGTACGGCAAGCACAGAAGCCGGAGAATTTTGGGATATCTACAAGCTTGATGTGGTGGAAATCCCGACAAATCGCCCAGTGATTCGCGATGATATGAACGACCGCGTTTACAAAACGCAGCGCGAAAAGTACAAGGCTGTTATCGAGGAGATAGAAAAGATGATTCAAGCCGGCCGTCCTGTTTTGGTTGGTACAACGAGCGTGGAAATATCCGAGATGTTGAGTAAGATGCTTGACATGCGCAAGATTAAGCACAACGTGCTCAACGCAAAGCTTCATCAAAAGGAGGCAGAAATCGTTGCGCACGCAGGTGAAAGCAGCATTGTAACCATTGCGACGAATATGGCCGGCCGTGGTACCGATATCAAACTTTCTCCCGAGGTGCGCGAGGCCGGCGGTTTGGCTATCATTGGTACGGAACGCCACGAGAGCCGCCGCGTTGACCGTCAGTTGCGCGGCCGTGCAGGCCGTCAGGGCGACCCGGGCTCTTCTGTTTTCTTTGTTTCGCTTGAAGACAAGTTGATGCGTTTGTTTGCGTCGGAAAAGATTGCGCGCGTAATGGACCGCCTTGGATTCAAGGAGGGCGAGGTGATTGAATCGCCGATGATCAACCATAGCATTGAGCGCGCACAGAAGAAAGTTGAGGAGAATAACTTTGGTATTCGTAAGCATTTGCTTGAATACGATGATGTGATGAACAAGCAGCGTACCGTGATTTACGAGAAGCGTCGCCATGCTTTGATGGGTGAGCGTATCGGTATGGATATCTCGAACATGATTTGGGATCGTTGCATCAATATCATTGACAAACCGAGTTACGAGGATTGCCGCGAAGCGTTCTTCAAAGTTTTTGCCATGGAGCCGCCGTTTGACGAGCAGGAATACCTTAATGCAAAGCGCGACGAGCTTTATGAGCGTGCTTTCCAGGAGGCGATGAAGAACTTCAACCGTCGCACGGAGCGTATGTCGCAAGTGGCGAGCCCTGTGATAAAGAAGGTTTACGAGGACCAGGGCGATATTTACAAGCGCATACAGATTCCTATCACCGACGGCAAGCGTCAGTATCTTATCACGAGTGATTTGAAGGAGGCTTACGAGTCGGAGTGCAAGACGGTGGTTAAGGATTTCGAGAAGTCGATACTTCTGCATGATATCGACGATGCCTGGAAGGAAAACTTGCGCGAGCTTGACGAATTGAAGCAGTCGGTGCAGAACGCAAGCTATGAGCAGAAAGATCCGCTGGTGATTTTCAAACTCGAGAGCGTGAAATTGTTCGACAACATGATTGACGAGATTAACAACAACACGGTTTCGATACTCATGCGCGGACAGATTCCTTTGCAGGCGCCCGATGAGGTGCAGGAGGCCCACGAGGAGCCGCGCCCGAGCCGTCCGCAATACACCGAGAGCCGCACGGATCTTATTGATGAGAACCAGCAGGCTGCTGCAAACCATGATACGCGTGAACCGCAGAAGCAACAGCCGGTTCATGTGGACAAACTTCCCGGCCGTAACGATCCTTGTCCTTGCGGCAGCGGCAAGAAGTTCAAGAACTGCCATGGACGTGGACTTGTGTAAGTAAATCTTTTCAAAACATAGTCATAAAATCCGGAGCCTGATGTCAGGTTTCGGATTTTTGTTTGTCGGAATTTTTGCAAGGTGGGATATCGTGTTTTACGAGGTCTGATTTGAATTTATGGCTGTCCGGTAGGAATTTCCCCTTTGTTGTTTGCAACTGACGCCATTTGCTTTTGAAATGGACGCGGTATTTGGATAAAACGCCCCTATGATATTTCCCAAAGATGCGGGCAAACTTGTCCTTTTGTCCGATGAGTTTTCCTTTTTGTCCGTTCTCTTTTGTCTTACTTCGGTCGATCAACGTGCTTACTTCGGCCGTTCAACGTGCTTACTTCGACCGATCAACGTGTTTACTTCGGCCGAAGTAAGACAAATTCTTCAGGCTTCATGGCGAAATACATCAAACCTCTTGACGAAACTCATGGCATCAAAATTATTTTTGAACGGAAATAATCAAAACTAGATGCGTCGGAATTTTTATTAGATGCGTTGGAATTTAAATTTGGTCTGACCTCGTAAAAACTTCAAGGCTTGTTGTTTTCCCTTCATTCCGATGTGCTGAAAAACAGTGCCGATATAGGGCGAAAACTAACTGATGCTTGGGGAGAATTCAAGCATTGGGCTTAACATCATCTTAACATCATTGTAACCGGAGTCTAACATGGCGGAAATACTTTTGCAGCGGTAAAAAAGTTAAATCATTATTTATGGAAAGTATTTATTTGGTGTTGGTAATAATGCTGTTTCTACTTGCAGCGTCCGACCTTTGGGTGGGAGTCAGCAACGATGCTGTGAATTTCATGAACTCTGCCATCGGTTCCAAGGCAGCAAAGTTTCGCACGATAGTTGCCATTGCGGCTCTTGGTATTCTTTGCGGCGCAATCATGAGCAACGGAATGATGGACATAGCGCGCCACGGCGTGTTTCAGCCCAATCTGTTTACGTTTGCAGAGGTTATGACGATTTTTATAGCCGTAATGGTTACCGACATCGTGTTGCTCGATATCTTCAATTCGTTTGGAATGCCCACTTCTACCACTGTTTCAATGGTGTTTGAGCTGCTCGGCGCATCGTTTGCCCTTGCATTGATCAAGACTTGGGGCAATCCCGATACGAATTTCAGTGATTACATCAATTCGGGGCAGGCGCTCGGAATGATTACCGCCATATTCATATCGGTAGGCATCGCGTTTGTGTTCGGCACAGTGATAATGTATATCAGCCGACTTATCTTTACGTTCAAATACAAGCAGCGACTGAAGTTCAAGATTGGCATTTTTGGCGGACTTGCCGTTACTGCAATCTTGTATTTCATGCTTTTCAAGGGACTTAAGAACCTTTCGTTCATGACCCCGGAAGTTCGGAATTTTATTGACGGACATGTGGTTGTGATACTCTTGATTTGCTTTGTGGTGCTGTCGATCATAATGCAGGTGCTTCATATGATGAAAGTCAATGTGCTGCGCATAATAGTTCTTCTCGGCACATTCTCCCTCGCAATGGCCTTTGCCGGCAACGACCTTGTGAACTTTATCGGAGTTCCCCTCGCCGGCTATTCCTCATATATAGACTTTACTTCGGCAGGCGCGGCAAATCCCGACACATATATGATGAATTCCCTGCTCGAGTCGGCGCAAACTCCAATGGTATTCCTCGTAGGCGCAGGCTTGATAATGGTAACAACTCTTGCAACTTCGAAAAAAGCACGCAAGGTAACCGAAACCGAAGTCAACTTGTCGCGCCAGGATGCCGGGAACGAGATGTTCGGTTCCTCAAAGGTGGCGCGCAGTTTGGTACGTATGGCAAGCTCTGCGAGCAATGCTGTTTTGAAAATCACTCCCGAAGGCGTGCAGAAGTTCGTGGAAAGCCGCTTTCAACGCCCGGCCGAGGCCGTGAACGAGAACTCGGCAGCTTATGATTTGATACGCGCGTCGGTAAACCTCGTTGTTTCGGCACTGCTCATAGCTCTCGGCACATCGTTGAAGCTCCCGTTGTCCACAACATACGTAACATTTATGGTAGCCATGGGTTCTTCTTTGGCCGACCGCGCATGGGGTAGGGAAAGCGCCGTATTCCGCATCACCGGCGTGCTCACCGTGATTGGCGGTTGGTTCATTACGGCAGCCGTAGCTTTCATCTCGTGCTTCACCATTGCCACTATCATGCATTTCGGTGGCTTTGTGGCGCAAGTGATACTGATTACAATTGCCGTGGCAATGCTTATACACTCAAACATCAACTACGCAAAACGAAAGAAAGTGGAGAAGGGCGACCTGTTGTTCTATCAAATGCTTTCGTCAACCGATTCCAAGGAAATTGTAAAGCTCCTGAAAGAACATGTGGGCAAGAACGTGGCAGAGATAACCGACAATTTCTCAAGTTTGCTCATTGATTCCACCGAGGGATTGTTCAACGAAAAACTGCACGCGCTGCGCAAATCCCAGAATGCGATAAAGAAATACAAGGTAACGCTCAAGAGTTTGCGCCGCCGCGAGATAATCTGCCTGCGCCGCGCCGATATTGCTGTGGCTGTGAAGCTGAGCACGCCGTTCCACCTGCTTCACAACGCTTTGTTCCAGCTTTATTACAGTTTGCTGCGTATCTGTCGCCCGTCGCTCGAACATGTTGACAACAATTTCCTACCGGTTGACGGCAACGACGCCGAAGTGTTCCGTTTCCTGCGCGGAAAAGTAGTTATCCTGATGAATGAAATGGCCGGGAACTTTGCCGAAATGAATCTCGACGATGGCGAGGAAATCCAAAAAGAGTGCGCGGCGTTGAAACAAGAGATTTCGGAATTCCGCGATAAGGTGATGGTAAATATTCAGACGCAAAACAGCGACATTACAGCTACAACTCTTTTGCTCCACCTCTTGCAGGAACTCGAACAGATACTCCACGAAATCGACCGCCTCGTATATAACATGAGGAAATTCGCACGGTTGGCAAAGGAAAATTGAGATAGGAAAAACCAGATTTCTTTGCCGTAAAAACAACAAGGCAAAGCGTTTTTCTGATGTCAGATATAATTTAAACGAAGTCAGACATTGTTTAAACAATGTCTGACTTCGTTTTTCCCATTTCGGCACTTAGTTTCCGAACGTCTTTTTGTAGGAAAATTTTACCGGTTTATCTTACTCCTACGGGCTTTGTAGGCGGAAGATTCTTGTTTCGTTTTTCAGTGGCAGCCACAATGTTTTCGGCAAGTTCCGCAAATGCTTTTCCCACTATGCTGTCTTGCCAAATCGCAATCGGTTCTCCTTTGTCTCCGCTCTCACATACGGCTTGCACGATAGGTATCTCGCCGAGCAAAGGTACGTTCATTTCGTTTGCAAGCTGCGCCACGCCGCCTTTCCCGAAGATGTAGTATTTATTTTCCGGCAGTTCGGCGGGAGTGAACCACGACATGTTTTCAACCAGTCCCAATATAGGAACGTTTACCTGCTCGTTCATATACATGTCAATGCCCTTGCGCGCATCGGCAAGCGCAACTTGTTGCGGCGTGCTCACTATCACTGCGCCCGTGATTGGGATTGATTGCAAAAGTGTGAGGTGTATGTCGCTCGTTCCTGGAGGCGTGTCGAGAATAAAATAGTCGAGATCGCCCCAATCTGCCTCGAAAATCAATTGTTTGAGCGCATTGCTTGCCATTGCTCCGCGCCAAAGGGTTGCTGTTTGCGAGTTAACGAAAAATCCGATTGAAAGCATTTTTACGTTGTACTTCTCGGCAGGAATGATATACTGTTTGCCGTTGATGTTTTCGCCGAACGGTTCAAAACTTTCGAGATGAAACATTTTTGGCATCGAAGGTCCGAAAATATCCGCGTCGAGAAGTCCTACGCGGAAGCCTTTCATTGCAAGCGAAACGGCGATGTTTGCTGCCACGGTGGACTTGCCTACGCCGCCTTTGCCTGAAGAAACGGCTATTATGTTCTTGATGTTTGGAAGAATTGGCTCCTGCTTTTTCGGAGTTTCGGCCTTTTTTACCGATATGTCCACTTCTATTTCCTTGCTGACGTATGTCTTTATCGACGCTTCGGCAGCCCGTGTAACCGATTTGATGAATGGATCGGTTTCTTTGGGGAATATTATGGAAAACGACACTTTTTGTCCGTCTATTCTTATATTGTCTTCCACCATTCCGGCTTCCACGATGTTTTTGCCGGTACCTGGGTAGCGCACTTTCTCGAGTGCGTCCATTATTAGTTTGGGATATATTGTCATAATTGCCATGTATTATTTTGATGTTTCGAGAGAGGAACGTTTTTGTCGGTTGTAGCTGCGATAGGAATCGAGGGGAATTTCCACGTCAGGTTCTTTTAGTTCGCCGTTCTTGGGCAGAGCGAAACTTATGAACTTTATGTTTATTCCTCTGCTGCGCCACTGTTGTTCGTAATAGGTTTGCAGCGAAACCACTTCCGGTTCTACTTTTGCGCCGTCGGCATATACGTTGTCGCAAATACTGATAAGGGGCAAACGATTTTCGGCAACCACGTATTTTGTATAGGTAAACAGAAAGTTGCTGTCGGTTTTCACATTTATGATACCGCCGTCTTTCATTATTCTGCGGTATCTGTTAAGGAAATACGTTGATGTCATTCGCTTTTGTGCGCGTTTCATCTGCGGATCACTGAACGTGAGCCAAATTGTGTCTATTTCATTGGGGGCGAAGATGCGGTCGATATTTTCTATTTCGGTACGCAGAAAAGCCACGTTGCCCAATCCTTCGTTCAAGGCCTGTGTTGCGCCGGTCCACATGCGTGCGCCTTTAATGTCAACTCCGATGAAATTTTGCTGAGGATTGTTTTGGGCAAGCCCCACTGCGTATTCGCCGCGCCCGCAACCAAGTTCGAGCGTAATGGGATTGGTATTCTTGAAAACTTCGCCGTTCCATTTTCCACGCAGAGGGCATTCGGCTTGTTCGAGTGTGTGGAACGGATATTCAAAAACGTTTTTGTAAGCCTGCATGTCGGCAAATTTCGCGAGCTTGTTCTTTCCCATAACTATGATGTTTGGCTGTAGGTTTTCTAAGTTTGTGGCAAAGTTAGCTATTTGCGGGCATATAAAAAAACGGACGCGAATTTCGCGCCCGTCTTAGTATAGTATAATTGTTGTTGCTGTTTTACTCTGTTGCAGATGCCTTTTCAGTTTCACCCAAATACACAACGTTGTTTTTTTGTTCCTCTTCGAGCAACTCATGATAGAATGCGGCTTTTGCAGTGTGGTAGTAGGGTATGAGCCAAAGGAAACCGATTCCGAGGGTAAGCGCCGCGAGAAGATACCAACCGATGAAACTTAGGGCAAACCAGAAGTATTGCATTTTATGTCCCTTCATAAGTTGCGAGCTGCGCGTTATAGCCGCATCGTATTTCAACTCGGGGTTGTCGACAAGCACAAAGTTTGTCATAGAATAGGAAATTCCTTTTACGATGCCGGGAATGACTAAAAGCAAAGTCCACAACAAAATGTAGAGCCCCTGCAAGAAAAGGGTCAGGAATACTCTGCTGAAATCTTGGAAACCGTCGAAAAGATTTGACAACGAACTTTTGGTTCCACGGAAGGCTTTGAGGAATATTATTGCCAAGCCCCATGAAATAGGGATTAGGGCAAGGTTCAATATGGCACCCAATGGATTAATTTCAGATGCCGCAGTAACCACCCCCAACAGTACAGAATACACCAGAGTTATGCCTACGTATTGCCCCCAGTTGTTTTCCAACTTTTTGAGGGCGGAGTCTTTGATTGCGCCAAAAGGTTTCATTTGTTGTCTATGGTTTTGAATTAGGTTTCTTGTTGTTTTTATATTTCGTCCGAGGGTCAGTCGAGCACCGTTACCCAATTGTGGGTGTCGGGTTCCTCGCCCAGTTGTATTGCGCGCAGAGTGTGGTAGAGTTTGGTGCTCCAAGGACCGGGTTTGCCGTCTTTGCTAATCACATAGCTCTTGCCCATTTCCAAATCGTCAATCTTTTCGATAGGACTTATCACGGCTGCGGTGCCGCAAGCTCCGGCTTCTTCAAAAGTATCGAGCTCTTCTTCGGGAATGGGGCGCACTTCAACCTTCATGCCAAGGTCTTTGGCAAGTTGTTGCAGGCTATTGTTGGTGATTGACGGGAGAACCGACGACGATTTCGGCGTGATGTAAGTATTGTTTTTGATGCCGAAGAAATTGGCTGCGCCGCATTCGTCGATATATTTCTTTTCTTTTGCGTCGAGATAGAATTCGCAGGAATAGCCTTTCTCGTGGGCAATATTGTTTGCCACAAGGCTTGCCGCATAGTTGCCGCCGATTTTGTAACGTCCCGTTCCAAGCGGCGCTGCGCGGTCGTATTCGCGGATAATCACGTAGTTGGAACTTGCAAAACCGCCTTTGAAATACGGACCTACGGGAGTAACGAAAATTATGAACATATACTCTGTGGCAGGGTGCACACCAACTTGCGCACTTGTGCCGATGAGCAACGGACGTATGTACAAAGATGCGTCATGTCCGTAGGGGGGCACAAATTCGCGGTTGAGCTTTACAACTTTCTCAACCATTTCTTCAAAAAGTTCGGTGGGCAATTCGGGCATCATGATGCCGCGACAAGTAGTCTGCAAACGCTCGGCATTAGCTTTTACACGGAAAATTCTCACCTTGCCGTCTTTGCAACCATGAGCCTTCAAGCCCTCAAAAGCTTCCTGCCCGTAGTGAAGACATGTGGCAGCCATGTGAATGTTAAGGGTCGTTTCAGACGACACCTCTATCTCGCCCCATTTCCCGTTGCGGTAATAGCAGCGCACATTATAATTGGTTGGGATGTAACCGAATTTTAGATTTTGCCAATCGATATTTTCCATTTTTGTAGCTCTAATTTCTGTAATCTATTCAACTACAAAATTACGGAATTTCTTGATACGACGTGCGTTTTTTGATTTTTCTTGCATTAAACCGCCTCGAAAGTTTTTGAAATACATTTTTAGAAGTTGCGAAATGCTATCTATGCTGTGCGTAATGAAGCAAAAACTGACGTGATAACGCTGGTTGGCAAAGCCCGATTTGAAGCCGAAAAAACAACACGGCATCTCGTAAAAACTCCGGGCCACCAAATTTAAACTCCGGGCCATGTAATTTAAATTAGATGCCTTGGAATTTTTGCGATGTTTCTACTCCTTTTTCCGGGGGTATATATAATAATGCGTGTGTGCTGCGTTAGGTAACGCTCCAAGGCTTCCACGCCGCATTTTATACGTATACCGCAGTCTTCGCAACTTTCTAGTGTGGCTTAGTGGCGGTATAATTGCCGGTTTTTGCTGAAGAGGGGAAAAAAAACTGCAAAAAACTTTATTATTTTTTGCGGTTGTCGAATAAAAGAGTAATTTTGTGCATGCAATAAAATAAGCAATCTGAATGCAGAAATAGAAACAATAACTTAAAAAATCAAACATTAATCGTAAAACAAATTCATTTTTAAAAGATGGAAACAACAGTTAAGTCTCCAAAGGCTCCTCAAAAGCCAGCTGCAGCAAAAAACGCCGGATTCAAAGGCATTAAGGCTGCATGGGTTGTAATGGTGGTTTGCTTCGTGATAGCATTCTGCTTCTACAAGTTCGTTCTTGGTAATCCTTCAAACTTCCAGGGCGGCGATCCCGCAAACCAACCTATTCAGGGCAACCTTCTCGGTACGATGTACAAAGGTGGTTTCATGGTGCCTATCATTCTCACCTGCCTCCTCACTGACTTTGCGCTCATTATCGAACGCTTCTTCGCACTTCGCACCGCTTTCGGCAAAACAAGCCTCGTTAAGTTTGTAGCCGGCATCAAAGAAGCTCTTGCAGCAAACGATTTGGCAAAAGCACAGAAACTTTGCGACCAGCAGAGAGGCTCTGTTGCAAATGTAGTGTCTGCAACACTCCGCAAATACAAGGAAATGGACGCTGACACAGTGCTCACCAAAGAACAGAAAGTTCTCGCAATCCAGAAAGAACTCGAAGAGAGCACCGCATTGGAAATGCCTATGCTTCAGCAGAACCTTCCGATTCTTGCAACCCTCACCACTCTCGGTACGTTGTTCGGACTTTTCGGAACCGTTATGGGTATGATCCGTTCATTTGCTTCTCTTGCAGGTGAAGGCGGTACCGACTCTGCCATGCTTTCTGTAGGTATTTCTGAGGCACTCGTTAACACCGCTTCGGGTATCGCAACAGCAGCATTCGCTCTCATGGGCTACAACTACTACACCAATAAGATCGATAAACTTACGTTCAGCCTCGACGAAGTAGGCTTCACAATCGTACAGACTTTCTCGGCTACTCACTAATCAACAAGAAGAAAGGTTAAATCATGGGACGTTTTAAACTAAAAAGAAAAGATGTCTACATAGACATGACTGCTATGAGCGACGTCACTGTCCTTCTGCTTACCTTCTTTATGTTGACTTCTACTTTCATCAAGCCCGAACCCGTAAAGGTGAACACCCCGGGGTCTGTATCGGATATTAAGATACCTGAGTCGAACATCGTAACCATTCTCGTGGAGAAAAGCGGAAAAATATTCCTCTCCATGGACAAGAAAGGCGACTTGATGTCCGTTCTCGACGAAATGCAGGATAAATACGGCGTGTCTTTCAATGCAAAACAAAAGAAGGATTTCGGACTTCTCCCTGCTTTCGGACTTCCTTTCGGTCAGCTCAAAGGTTTTCTTGATATGAGCACCGAACAGCAGAACGCGTATCTTAAAGCCGCGCAGAATCCAGGAATTCCCTGCGACAGTCTTCACAACGAATTCAAGGATTGGATACTGTGCGCACGCGATGTGAACCCCGATTTGCGTATAGCAATTAAGGCTGATGCAAAGGCTCCTTATAAAGTGATTAAAACAGTGATGAACTCTCTTCAAGATATCAAGGAAAACCGTTACAACCTTATAACGGCCTTGAAGAATGAAGAATAATTATAGATGAAAATGGCAAAATTAGGTAGCAGCAAACAGAAAAAATTTCAGTGCCGCATAGACTTTACGCCTATGGTGGATATGAACATGTTGCTGATCTGCTTCTTCATGCTCTGTACATCTATGATTAAACCACAGACAATGGAGATCAACATGCCGTCTAACAAAGACGACTTGAAAGAAGATCAGCGAAACCAAGTGAAAGCTTCAGAGGCAGTAACTATCTTGATGGACAAAGACAACAAACTTTACTTTTACGAAGGAATCCCCGAGATTAATACTCTTAAGGAAACTTCTTATGGTAAAGACGGATTGCGTGCGTTCTTGCAGCGTCGTAATGCCGTTGCCCTCAACAAGGTAAACAAACTCAAAGAAGAAAGACTTAAAAACGCCAGCTCAAATCCGAAGATTATGGCACAGCAGGATGCGGAATTCCGCAAAAAGCTTTCCGAAATCAAGAGTGAGAAAGGCGTGCCTAATGTAATTATCAAAGCCACAGACGAAGCTCTCTATGAGAACTTGATTAATGTGCTCGATGAGATGCAGATTTGTGGTATTGGTAAGTATGTGATTGATAAAATCAGCGACTTTGACAAGAAGATGATTGAGCACTACAAAACGGAACACCCCGAAAGTGCAGCATCTTCAGCAGCGGGCGCAAAAGCAAACAGCTAAAAGCGAAGTATTATTATGGCAAAAATAGATTTAACTTCAAAGTCTTGGTGCGACATGGTATTTGCCGGCCGCAACCATGAATACGGCGCTTATCAGTTGCGTTCGGAATTGGGAAAACGTAACCAAGTTGCCCTTACGGTAGTTATTGCAATTATTATTGCAGCGTTGCTTATTCCTCTTTTTCTCAAGTTTGTGCTTCCCAAGAAGCAGGACGACACGATTCAAGAGGTTACCAATTTCTCGAAACTGCAGGAAGCTGAGGTGAAAGACAATCATATCAAGAAAGTGCAGCCCAAAGAGCCGCAGCAAGAAGTTCAACGTATCAAGAGTTCTATTAAATTTACCGCGCCGGTCATTAAGGAGGACAACCAAGTTAATGAAGCTGACGAGATGAAGACTCAGGAAGCTCTCGGTAAGTCGCAACTTGCAATTTCTGTGGCAGACGTTAAGGGTAATGACGAAGAACATGGTCAAGACGTTGCCGATCTTAAGGAAATTGTTACTTCCAAGAAAGAAGATACGCAGGTCTATACCGTTGTTGAGCAGATGCCTTCGTTCCCCGGTGGTGAAAATGCGCTTTTGAGATACATTGCTGAGCATATCAAATATCCTTCAGTTGCTCTCGAACAGGGTATACAAGGTAAGGTAATGCTTCGTTTCGTTGTTGAGCCTTCTGGTCAGGTTGGCGAGGTGCAGGTTCTTAAGAGCCTTGACCCATATTGCGACCGCGAGGCAAAGCGTGTGATTCAGAGCCTGCCTAAGTTTATCCCGGGTAAGCAGCAGGGACGTGCCGTTTCGGTATGGTATATTTGCCCTGTGCAGTTCGTAATCGAATGATGTCTGTTGCGTGAGGAAAGAAATCCGGCTGTATTTACAGGTTAACGGATTTGGCTCCGGCGCATATAGATTGTAAATAAGATAAAAGCCGGCTCCTATGTGAGTTGGCTTTTATTTTTTCAATTTTCCGGCTATGTCGCAATTCTATGAGAGGCGGAGTTTTTCGCCGGTAAAAAATTAAATTTCAAAACTACACAATTATGAACAGAGTGATTGTTTTCGTGTCGGCGTTGGTTACACTTATTTCGTTTGCGTCGTGTGGCGATGTAAAAAAGCCGCAGGGTGATCCTGATTTGATAAAGGTTGCGATTGACGAAACCTTTAAGCCGGTAATGGAAGAGGAGATGCATCAGTTTAATCTCCAATATCCCGAAGCTACATTCAATTATTATTATTGCAGTGAGTCGGAGGCGTTGCAAATGCTCCTCGACGACAGTGTGCGTTCGTGCCTTGCAACTCGTCAGTTGTCTGATAAGGAAAAAGCATCTTTGCAGAAACGCAGCCTAAATGTGATGACCGAGCGAATTGCAACCGATGGCATCGCGCTGATAGTAAACCGTGCGAATCCCGATACGATGATTTCTGTAAACGATGTCTTTCGCATTGTAACCGGACAGATAACAAAATGGGAACAAATAAAATATTCTCATCAAACAGGGGAGATTCAGTTGGTTTTCGACCATACCCAGTCGTCTACGGTGCGCTATGTTGAGGATTCCATTTGTGGCGGAAAGGCTCTTAAAGGGAATGTTTACGCCCAGAAGACCAACGAGGCGGTTATCGACTATATTTCTTCAAATCCCAAGGCTATTGGTATTATCGGGGTGGATTGGTTGCGCAATGAGAACGATTCCTCTAATCTTTCGTTCCTGCCCAAGATACGCGTGATGAGCGTCAGTCGTTCCTCTGTGCCTGAGGTTGACAATAGCTACAAGCCTTTCCAGGCGTATATCGCTCTTGGCAAATATCCCTACGTCAGGGCGGTGTATTATATGACCACGGATCCGTTGATGCAGGGCAAAGCGCGCTATTTCTATCATTTCCTTGCCGAACAAAAAGGGCAATTGATAATAACCAAAGGCTCGCAGTTGTTGCCATGGATGGCTGTACAATTTAAGGAAGTAACGATTAATTGATGCACAAAAGACGAAAGAAATCTCATGTCGTTGTCAATCTGTGTGATGTGATAATGATTTTAGATTAAAACAGTAATCCGCAATACCATTTGGTGTTGCGGATTTTTTATTGCGCATTTCAGAAAAACAATGTCTGATATAATTTAAACGATGTCTGACATTGTTTGAATAATGTCTGACATCGTTTTTGCTATATTTGATGTTGTGAAATCGGTGTCTTGGCTCGTTCAAAATACGAGGCGTTTTGCAAGGTTTATGAGCCGGATTTTATTTCTCCTGAGCCCTTGGGTTTTGCTTGCGTTTGAGCCAATGTTCCGTTAGCCATTTGCGAACCGGAATGTCATAGACTTTAAGACTCGCATATGCCACGAACAGACTTAACAGAAAGCACATCACGTTTATAAGAATTGTCTGGTCGAGTGTGGCATTGGGATTTGCAGTCTTCCAACCGCCTAACAGAGTGAAAACTATCGGATATTGTACGATATACAACGGATAGGAAATTTCGCCGAGGAACTTGCAGATGCGCGCTGAGGCTTTGCCGCCAAACGTTTCGGGAGCTACTGCCGGTGTTCCCGCGCCCATCATAACTATAATGGGGAAAACAACGAGAATACATGCGGCCTCGTAAATTCCGTTCCATAGCGGGTGGGCCGCTCCTCCCACACGAGGCATTAGAAGTGTGGCTGCAAGCAGAATGCTGCACCATAGAAATCCGCCTTTACCTATCGTGATTTTCCAGTTGAGGCGCGAAATGAGCAGTCCGGCAAAGAACGGGAAAAGCAAACGCGTAAAGCCTATTGTCATTTGCTCCGCATTCAATGTCCAGCCGCCTATCATTGTGTAGGCATTTGTGGTGCGCTCTGCCAAAACGCCGAAAATATCAATGTTTAGGGCTATGTTTAATGTTAGAAGCGCTGTAAGCGCCACAAATATCGCAAGCACTGTTTTTGAAAAACGTCGTATTACGAGCGCGTACAGTATGTTTGCGAAATATTCGAAATATAATGTCCACGCATTGCCGTTGATTGCGTTTATTTCGCTCCAGCCGCGAATATCCATCGAGACGGGCGCGGGAATCATAAGCACGGAAAGCAAACCGCAAAGCAAAAGCATTCCCGCATGTGTCTTGGAAATTAACGGAAACATGTCGCCGCTGCCAAAATAAAAGAATGCAATTCCCACGAGGGTCGAGAAAATTATCATGGGGTGAAGTCTCACAAGGCGCCGCTTGAAGAAGTTTTTCAAGCTCATGCGTCCCCAGCGGTCGTCATAGGCATATCCTATAACAAATCCCGACAGTATAAAAAAGAAATCCACGGCAAGATAACCGTGATTTATGTTTGCGGTAACGGGATTGCCGAGGCCGTACAATTCAAAATGGTGATAGAGCAAAACTATTACGGCTGCCACGCCGCGAAGTCCGTCGAGAATTTCAAAAACGAGGCTTTGAGGAAATATACTGTTGCATGTCGTTGCCTTTTTGCGGCTTTGTGTCTTTCTTTGCTGCTTAATCGCCCAATTCGTCTGCGGGCGCGGCCGATTCCAAACCATTGTCTTTTGCAATGGAAACGTTGCCGTTTGCCGAAACTTCTATCTTGAACGGAATATATTCGTCTTCCTGCGTAGGATTGGCCACACTTGCGGCAAACACAAGCGTTCCGTTCACTTCTTTGTCAAACACAAAACCTTCGAGAATGTATCTGTTGTAGATTTTATCGTCAATATATCCGTGAAAATCCGATTTCGTGAACTTCTTGTCAACTATCGTGCTGCCGTTTTTTGATATTTTCAGCGCAACATAGTTGTCGCGGTATTCCACATTGCTTTCGTCTTTCACAGTGCCGCCTTCCGCATCGGGTTTGCGGTTAATCGTTATAATGGTTTGCGCTCCTTGCCAATCCACCGTGTCGTTCATTTCGCGCGCACGCTCTTCCACTACGCCTTGCGGGGCGGTTGATTCAATTGTAGTGTCGTTTACGGGCGCTTGTGCCGGGTTGTCTTTCTTTTCGCCGCACGAAGATATCATCAGGGCTGCGGCGAGAATTGGATATAACTTGGAACTTTTCATTATTTCGCGATTTGTTTGCGAAGTTACGAAAATACGTGGCAAAAATGTTGGTTTTCGCGCGGAAACTTGCGAATGTGTGCGTGGATAATATTGTTTTTAATATTTTTGTAGCGGATACATTTTTACTTATGAACAATATTCTTGAAATTGAAAACGTGGTAAAATCTTTTGCAACCCATACGGCTCTAGCAAAAGTGAGTCTCAGTGTGCCGCAAGGCGCTATATTCGGGCTTATAGGGCAGAACGGCGCGGGAAAGACCACTCTTATCAGGATTATAAACCGCATTACGGTTCCCGACAGTGGGCGCATTTTGTTTGAAAACCATGAAATGGTTGCCGAAGATGTGGCAAAAATCGGATATCTTCCTGAGGAGCGAGGACTTTACCGCAAGATGAAAGTAGGAGAACAGGCAATGTATCTCACTATGCTCAAAGGTGTTTCGCACAAAGACGCAGAGAGGAAACTCAAAAACTGGTTTGAAAAACTCGGCATAGAGAGTTGGTGGAACCGCAAGCTCGAAGAACTTTCCAAAGGTATGCAGCAGAAAGTACAATTCATCATCACAGTGGTACACGAACCGCCCCTTTTGATTTTCGATGAGCCTTTCAGCGGTTTCGACCCCTTGAACGCCGAAACGTTGAAGCACGAAATGCTTGAACTGCGCGACAAAGGACATACCATAATATATTCCACACACAACATGGAGTCTGTAGAAGAATTGTGCGACCATTTCGCGCTGATAAACAAGGGCAACGTCGTTTTGTCGGGGCGTGTTGACGAGGTGAGGCGCGAGTTTCGCGAGGGCATATACAATGTGGTTTACAACGGAACTGTCAATGTGCAGACTGGAACGGATTTCTCGGTCATTTCGTCTGAAAGCGGAATGAACGAAACCCGTGTGGTGCTGAAAAAAACTGACGGCGTGGAAAACTCCGCACTCGTTGCCGAACTTGCAAAGCTGGGCGAAATAATGAGCTTTGCTGAAAAACTTCCGTCGATGAACGATATCTTTATCAGAACGGTGAAAGGGGAGTGAAAAAAGCCTTGTTTTGCGGTTGAAATACCATGCGGAAAAACCTGCATTAGATATCGCAAAAACGAGGTCCGATGTCGTAAAAACTCCGGGCCACCAAATTTAAATTCCGCCGCATCTAATTTAAATTAGATGCGGCGGAGTTTTTCGGTAAAAGGCAGCGCAAATTTTATATGCTTTTATCCTTTGAAATCTAAGGCGTAACATACCAAAAATAAGGCAGTTCTTTTTGTTCTTGGCATGTTGTCTAAAAATTACTACCTTTGCCCCCCGTTTGAAAGAGGGCGGCGAATTTGCGCCATGCCTCGAGTTAAGAAAAAGGACTGATATCATACAAAACATTAAAGGAAAAGAATATGACAAAAAGTAACAGAGACAGCCTTGATTTTGGCAAAATGAACATTCCTCGTTTGTTCGTCAAATTATTTGTCCCTACGCTTATGGGACTTGTATTCTTGGCACTTCTAAATGTGGCAGATGGAATTATTGTGGGGCATGGAGTGGGGAGCAATGCCCTTGCAGCGGTGAATATTGCCGCTCCTATTTTTCTTCTCTCCTCGTCGGTTTCGCTCATGTTTGCGGCAGGCGTGTCGATAGTGGCTTCGGTGCATCTTTCTCACGGAAACGTTAAAGCGGCAAACATCAACATCACTCAGGCACTCACTGTCCCGATGATTCCGTTGCTTATGCTGTCGGCGGCAATGCTTCTGTGGGCCGACAAGCTATGCTATCTTTTCGGCGGTTCCGAATTGCTTTATCCCTATGTGGCCGACTATTTGCATTGGTTGCCGCTCTATCCCATATTCCAACTGATTATGGTTACCGGATCTTTCGTTATGCGTCTCGATGGTTCGCCCAAGTTTGCAATGTTTGTGAATGTAGTGCCGTCGCTGCTCAATATATTTCTCGATTGGCTGTTTGTATTTCCGTTTCAATGGGGGATAATGGGCGCGGCATTTGCCACCAGCATCGCCGTGGGCGTTGGCGCGGCAATGGTATTGGTCTACATGCTTTTTTTCTCAAGCAAAATCCGTCTTTACCGCCCCAAATTTTCGAGTACCAGCCTCTACCTCACCGCGAGAAACATTGGATATATGGCGAAACTCGGTTTCCCGACTTTTATAGGCGAGGGAGCGATAACTTGCATGATGATTGCGGGAAATTATATGTTTATGCGCATGCTTAAAGAGGACGGAGTTGCGGCGTTCAGCGTTTGCTGCTATCTTTTCCCCCTTGTATTTATGTTTGCAAACGCTATTGCGCAAAGCCAGTTGCCTATCGTGAGCTATAACTTTGGTTTGAAAGATACGGCGCGCATCAAAAGTGCGTTCAAGTTCTCTGTAGTTCTTACAACAATCTGCGGCGTGGCAATGACGCTCTTTGGAATTTTCGGCAGCAGCCCTTTGATTTCAATGTTTCTCAATCCCGGCACAAATGCGTTTGACATCGCGTCGAAAGGGTTCCCTCTTTTTGCGATTAGCTTTGTGATATTTTCGCTCAACATCGTTATTATCGGATTTTGGCAGAGTATTGAGCACGCCAAGGCCGCAATTGGTTTTATGCTTTTGCGCGGATTGGTATTCCTTGTCCCGATATTTATTGCCTTGCCCGGCATCTTGGGTATCCCGGGCTTGTGGCTTGCTGTTCCGTTGTCAGAGTTCCTTACGTTTATAGTGATTGCCGTTGCCGTGGTAAGGAAGAGGCGCGAAATTTGTTTGGGTTGATTTTTATAGATATAGGTTTGGTGGCATGATAGAACAAGTGTTTTCCGCGGCAAACTTCTCGCCGCAGGCCGCAGTGTTGGGAAACGGAGAATTCCTCCCAAAGGAAATTGTAGGCAAATGGCTTTCGCGTGTGCAGTATGTGGTGTGTTGCGACGGAGCTGCGGCGCAAGCCGATGCACACGGCATAGTGCCCGATGCCATTGTGGGCGACGGTGATTCGATATCCGATGCCATGCGAGCGAAATACGCAGATATTCTGCATTTCGAGAGCGAACAGGAATTCAACGACCAGACAAAGGCTGTGAGATTTCTGGTGAAGCGAGGAATAAACCGCATTGTGATACTCTGTTCTGCCGGCAAGCGCGAAGACCATGCCTTGGGAAACATCAGTCTCCTGACATATTATTTGCAGCATGGCATAATGGCTGTGATGCCTACGCCTTACGGAATATTTGTTCCCTGCAAGGATTGCGTGAGCCTTGAAACCGAGGTGGGGCAACAGGTCTCGGTTTTCAATATAAGCGCTACCGGAATAAAATCACAGAACCTAAAATACGATTGCTACGATTTCACCATGCTTTGGCAGGGAACTCTGAACGAGGCAACCGATAAAATTGTGCGCATTTCGGCAAGCGGATATTACCTTGTTTACCTCGCAAATATTTAGTGCGCATCTCGTAAAAACTCCGCCGCATCTAATTTAAATTAGATGCGGCGGAATTTA
>CAVFYC010000029.1:0-25651 GCA_963626585.1 Christensenellaceae bacterium Phil1
CGAAAAGAAAATTTAGCCATGCAACAACTGACTATAGGAACCCTCCTGCGTGGATGTTCATGGTATAGAATGTAATCTATTAAATGCTCAAATTATGGGAATTAAAGAACTTGTATATATGCTCTCAAATGGTTTGCCAGCGAATCGCAAAAACATTGCATTTTATGATTTTGCAAAAAGCAAATTAGATGAGTATGTTTCAGCATTGTTGTCTCTTGATAAAAATGAATTTGAGACCATGCTTGGAACGGCAAATGAATTATGTGGCAAACAGACCCAACATCGATTTGTAAATCTCATAAAGGTAATAAATCAAAAATGCCTGATGATTTTACAATTGGCTTATAAGGGAGACACCTATACCGCAATTTCTGAATTATTAGGATTAATGACGAAGCGCAAATATACAAACAATTATCTTTCTGATAGATATTTAAATTATTTGCGTTTTACATCTGACAAGGGATGTACCTACTACAGATGTCTTGTTGTAGGAAATAACGAGATACCTCAAAATTGCAATCACCTTCCATATAGTCGAAGGCATTTTGCGGGTGCAAGTCGTTTCAATCAAATGGGATTTCCATGCTTGTATATTGCATCATCTTTAAACGTGGCTGAAAAAGAATCTAACTGTAAAGAAGCACAAAATGTTTATATCGGTGAGTTTAAGGCCAGAAAGAATTTGTTTTATCTCAACTTTTGTGTTCCGTCAAAAGAGGAAATAGAAGAAATGAACGAATACGACGTTTTCGCTTTCCTTGTTACCTATCCTCTCTTGTTGCTATGCCTTGTAATAACAGCCAATAAAAGGGCAAAATTTCATGAGGAATATTTGTTTCCACAACTATTCTTTCATCTTTTGTATACAACAAAATGTGATGATGTTGTATATTGGGCAGGAATACGATACACGTCAACACTTGAGAAGACAGGATTTAACATTGTCGTACCAGCCTCGTACAAACAGCAAGAACCGCCGACAGATAATAGAATAAGTGATTTCGTTGAAGAACGTTTTGAACAGACACGACAATATAAAAAATAGTATTATGAGACAGAAACTACACATTTTTCTTGCAATCGCAGTAATCCTGATGGGATTGTCTGCTTGTCAGAAATCAACGAAAGACCAGTTGGTCGGTACTTGGCATTGTGTCAAGACCATGACCATTGACGGCGGAACAGTGAGATTTGAGGGGACTGATACTAATAATGAAGATGGTACTTGTTCCGGCGTGGCTGATGCAGTCTATACGATTGATACAGACGTTGATGGTATTAGTGTCCAAATGAAAATAGGCTTTAGCTTAAAGTACAGCGGAGAATGGACGGTGAACGACAAGGAATTTGTTACCTCTCCGACATCCGCAGGAGTAAAAGTGACCAGCGTGAAATATTATGACCCTTCTGATGGCTCATTCCTTGCAGAACTCACGGGAAACGAATTGAAAGAGGTGTCAAATGATTTTGCGGACGAATTGAAAGAGGGACTTCTTGAAGCTTCAACCGAACGAATACTTATGCTGCAAGAGAACAAGCATGTTACGGAATCGATAGATGATGACGGCAAGAAGACTACATATACTTACAATAGGTTGAAATGAGCAAAGACTTATCATCACTTCCTGTCGGAACTATTCTGAATGGGAAATACCGAATAGTAAATCACCTTTCGTCGGGTGGTTTCGGGAAAACGTATCTTGCCGTGTATGGTCCATACGACACAAAAGTCGCCATCAAGGAATTCTTTATGAACACGGCAAACCAACGTGAGGCAGATGGCGTATCTGTAAGTATTGACTGGACTAAGGAGAATGCCGATGCTTTTGGCTCTCAGCTTGCGAAGTTCAAAAAGGAATATGAACGCCTCAAACAGATTAACAATGCCCACGTGGTTAAGGTACATGAGTGTTTTGAACAAAACGGAACAGCCTATTATGTTATGGACTTTGTGGAGGGCGACGACTTGAAGGGAAGGTTGGAGCAAAGAGGAACTCCATATGCCGAAAGGACTGTTATTGGATATCTTAAACAAATCCTTGACGGTCTCGCAGCTATACACTCTGCGGGTTTGTTGCACCTTGATATAAAGCCGTCCAATATCATGGTAGATGCGTCTGGCTATGTAAAACTGATAGATCTTGGTGCAAGCAAGGATTACATGCAGGGGGTTGGAGCCTCTGTTTATAGTAGTATGGCAAGAACCAACCGCTATGCACCGCCAGAACAGATGGACGGGAGCTACGACAAGTTGGGGCCATGGTCAGACTTCTACGCCCTTGGTGCAACCATATTTTATCTGCTAACCCGAAAGGAGATACCGACATGGACGGAAATCTTTGAAGACAAGTCGAGCGACAAACACGTTGCGCTGCCAATGCCCGGCATATCCGAAGAGACAAAGAGCCTTGTTGTATGGTTGATGAATACGGAAAGGGAAAAACGTCCTCAAAGTATCGAAGCAATTTTAAAGAGAAGGGAATATCCGTATGGTGGTGAGACAACGGTTGTTGTAGGAAATCCTGGTCCAAACGAAGGTCCCAACCATTCTTCAAATATAGGAAACAGCCCTCCTTTACCTACACAAGAATCAGACCCAAAGTTTAGTTTTGTTGGATGCTTGTATATTCTGATAATCATAGCAATTGTTGTGTGTATTGTAAAATATTTATTCTTGACATAAATATTGGAGATTATGAAATCGTTTATTAAAAAAGTAATGGTAGTGGTTGTCGTGTTGGCAACTATGGTTGACTGGCCTGTTGAAATAGATGCCTTCAATACGAGACCCATTGTAAAGCCTATTGCAAAGGAGGGTGCTTCTTTGTTGAGAAGTTGTTCCAAGAGTACAAAACTTGTAGAGCAAGAAGTTAACCGAGCCACCCAAACAACAGAAGAAGTCGTAAACAAAGCTGCGGCAAGTGCTGCAAAGAACCCCTATGTTCTTCAACGTGGAGTTGTGCAAGGAGGAAGCCGTACAATAATAAATTCTACTCGTAGCAATGCAAAAACAACATCGCAGCCACGCATGCTTTGTTCCCAGTGCTACGGGAAAGGTTTTATACAAGGAAATGATGGATATGTTTACAGTTGTAATAGTTGTAAAGGGACTGGGAAGATAATAATCAAATAGAAAAACAAAAACGGAGGTAACGTGTACTCCCCTAAAGGGCGGCGCATTGTGCGCGGCCCATTAGAGAGATGATTGGTTGCCGTTAAATTTTGACGAATTACTATTTTGTTTCGTTATCGATGAACCTTTTGGTGAGTTTGTCAAACTTGTCGATTCTTCTGTCGCGCAGATAGGGCCACCAGCGCCTTACTTCTTCTGTGCGGTCGAGGTCTATTTCCGTGCATATAAAGGCTTCTTCGTTTTCCGGGGCTATCGAAATCAATTCTCCTTGGGGGCCGCTAACAAAACTGCTGCCCCAAAAATTAATTCCCGGTGTTGCGTTTGAAGGATCGGGCTCGAAGCCTGTGCGGTTTACGGTGATGACGTGAAGATTGTTGGCAATGGCATGACCGCGCTGCACTGTGATCCATGCTTCGCGCTGCCGCTTGATTTCTTCTGCGTCGTCTTCGGAATTATATCCTATGGCGGTGGGATAAATCAGTACTTGCGCTCCTTGCAGGGCCATTAGTCTTGCTCCTTCGGGGTACCATTGATCCCAGCAAACCTGTACTCCGAGTTTTCCGATGCTTGTAATTATTGGCTTGAAGCCTATGTCGCCCGGCGTAAAGTAGAATTTTTCGTAATATCCCGGGTCGTCGGGGATTTGCATTTTGCGGTATTTCCCCGCGATACCGCCGTCGGTGTCAAATACAACGGCTGTGTTGTGATATAATCCCGCTGCACGGCGTTCGAAAATGGTTGTTACAAGCACCACATGGTTTTCTTTTGCGATTTTGCCGTAGAAGTCTGTGGATTTGCCGGGTATACTTTCTGCGAAATCGAAGTTTTCTACGTTTTCGGTCTGACAAAAATAAACTCCGTTTTGAAGTTCGGGCAAAACAATGAGGTTTGCGCCTTGGTTTGCCAAATCTTCGATGTGTTTTTTGAGTTTTGCGAGATTTTCTGTGAGATTGGGTGAGATTTTGGGCTGTATTATGCCCACTTTTATCTTGTTCATATTGCTTTTATTTCGTTGTCGTTGAAAACTCCTGCGGGAAATTGCATCGCGCTGCAGTGAATGGAACCATGCTGACGGATTAGCGCAGTGGCGGGAACGCCTACAATTTCTCTTTCGCCGTATATGCCGGCGATGGCTTGCATTGCCGCTTTGTCGTTCTCGGGCTGATTGTATGTGGGAACCAATACCGCGCTGTTCATCACAAGGTAGTTTGCGTAGGTAGCCGGCAGTCTTTCTCCGTTGTCTTTGTCAAAAATCGCGGCAGGCATCGGAAGCGGAACGAGATTGAATTTCCCGCCGCCGTTTTGCCTGAATGATTTCAATTCTTCCTCCATTAGCGCCAATTCCTCGTAATGTGAATCGTTTTTGTCCTCACATTTTACATACGCAATGGTATCGTGGGGGCAAAGGCGGGCCAGGGTGTCAACATGTCCGTCGGTATCGTCGCCTTCAAGTGCGCCGTGTTTCAACCAAAACACCTGTTGCAGATTAAAGATACGCTTTAACAGCAATTCTATGTCGGCTTTGTTTAGTTTGGGATTGCGTGTAGGCGTTAGCAAACAGCTTTCCGTGGTTAACAGAATGCCTTTTCCGTCGGTTTCTATCGAACCTCCTTCCAAAACAAAGTCGTTGCAGTCGCGATAGTTGCCGTATATAATATGATTTGCCGCGAGGGAGCGGTTTATTCCGTTGTCTTTTTCCGCAGCAAATTTGTTGCCCCAGCCATTGAAACCGAAATCGAGAATTTCCACTCCGTCGGGCGTAATCATCGAAAGCACTCCGTTGTCGCGAGCCCAGGTGTCGTTTATCTGACATTCGTATACCGTGATGTTTTGCAGCACTTTTGTAGGCATTTTCTCCTTTAACAGTGCTTCCACATGGCTTTTGCTTGACGTAACGACCAATAACCGTTCGCGCTTGGCTATTTCAAAAGCAAATCTGACGTAACATTCCGTAACTTCATCGAGCATATAATTCCAGTCGGTCTCTTGTGTTGGCCATATTATCTGTATTCCGCTTTGCGGAAACCATTCCGGTGCGAAAAATCTGCCTCGTGTTTCGATTCTTGTATCGTTGTACCAATCCGGTTTCAGTTCGAGAGTGAAATCCATGCGTTGTCCTGCGCGCGCTTTATAGAAAAGTCCCATTTAGGTTGGTTTATTTCAGGTTTACTTCAATTACAAAATCGGCGTCGTCGGGTTTGTTTATCAAATCCACGCTTATTCCGTTTGCCGTTCTGGTATATTTTAGTGGCACTTTGCCGTTGAAGGTGCATACTTTTCTGACCTTGGATTTCAGAGGAACCGTGATGTTGTTGCTGCTTGCCTTCAAAACGTGCAGATATAGGGTATTGCCTTTTTGGGTAGTGGTTCCCCATTCTTGTTCTCCCGGTTCGCCGGCTGTGGTGCCGTAGATTGTTTCGCCGTATTGGCGCATCCATTTTCCTATGCCTTTCAGCCGTTCGATTGCCTGGTCGGGAATTTTCCCGTTGGGCTGTGGTCCTACGTTGAGCAGCAGGTTTGCATTTTTCCCGGCGGCCCGCACGATGAGCTGTATTAGTTCTCCCACGCTTTTATACCTATTGTCTGTGCAGTCGTAGCCCCACGATTCGTTCATGGTCTGACATGTTTCGAGCGGCAACTGCCCAACGCTTTGCCCTGAAAGCCCGGCTTTGTTTTCGCCCGGTATGTCGCGCTCAAAGTTCTGTATGTCTTCGCCGTCGAAAGGCGTAACGTGGTGATTGTTTGCCACAAGACACGTGGGCTGTGTGTTGTGAATCAAAGAATAAAGCTCGTCGAGATGCCAATTGAAGGGAATGGAATCTTTTTCGTGGTCCCACCAGCCGTCAAACCATATTGCGCCGATTTTTCCATAGTTTGTCAGCAGTTCCTTGAGCTGTCCTTTCATGAATTTCACGTAGGTATTCATGTCGCTAAGCCCTTTCACTCTTCCTGTGCCCTTTCCTGTTTGTCCTACAGGGTAGTCCTGTCGTGTCCAGTCGAGCAAAGAATAATACAGGTTCAGCGTGATGTCTTGCTCATGGCATTCGTCGGCAAGTTTTTTCAGCACATCTTCGCCATAGGGCGTGGCATCAACGATATTGTAGGGCGATTGCGCCGTTTTGAACATGGAAAAACTGTCGTGATGCCGCGATGTGAAGCAAATATATTTGGCGCCGGAATCCTTGATTGCGTCAACCCATTCCTTGGCATTGAAAGCCTGCGGATAGAATGCGCTTGCGGCCTTGGAGTATTCGTTGAAGTCTACATTTTTGTTGTTCATGAACCATTCGCCTTGCCCGAACATAGAATAGATGCCCCAGTGTATGAAAATTCCGAAGCGCATGTTTTGAAATTCCTCGCGCGCTTTCAGGTTTTCAATCCTCGGAACGTATTGTGCAAAGGATATGTTGATACTCACAGCCGCAAACAGTGCGGCCAAAATGTATTTGTGTATGTTTTTGCTCTTTATGGTCATGATGTAATTGCGGTAAACTATATTGCAAACTTACAAAAAATACATGGCATGGGGATAAGGCGCGAACTTTTTGCCTTGAAAAATAAGCGGCAAAAGTGGTGGAAAAAACTACACGGCATCTCGTAAAAACTCCGCCGCATCTAATTTAAATTAGATGCGGCGGAATTTAAATTATGTCTGACATCGTTTTCAGTATATTTTATATAGAGTTTATGAGAAACGGTCAGAGTGCTCCAAAGATTGCCTATAATGATGAAAATCCGAGCGTTATTCAAAAAATCCCGGCGAGATATTTAGCTTTGGCTTGTAGTCTACCAAATTGTCGCAATGGCGGCGTATTTCTTTTGCCGTTTGAGTATTGGGACATTTGGTTACCGCCGTTTTCCACATGTACCAATTTTGATAAGCTTTGGCAGCGCGTTCCTTATCTGTAAACTTCGCAAATGCTTTGGCTTTTATCATTTGTGCTTTGTTTGACAGAGAGTTTACGTTATGCCTCTTGTATTGGCTGTGGAAAGGATAGCAATACCAATATCCCCAATGGTATGACGTTAAAGCCCAACATTCGCTGATTGAATTCTGCATGCCGCGGGCGTATGAAAGCATCTTTTCCGCTTTTGTATTGGGATTGGACGTTTCGCCAATCTCTTTTTCCAAACGGCTCATGTTCTGGGCAA
The DNA here is from genome assembly GCA_963626585.1 of Christensenellaceae bacterium Phil1. Taxonomy (GTDB): domain Bacteria; phylum Bacteroidota; class Bacteroidia; order Bacteroidales; family Bacteroidaceae; genus UBA6398. The sequence goes on from CAVFYC010000029.1 coordinate 7,289, forward strand.
AATGAAGTCTGTATAGCAAATCAATTTTAGGCTTTTTCCCGGTTTTCCCGGCCGTTCTGCTCCCGATTTCAAAAGGATTCCGGTCAAAATAGGTGCTTACTGATTTGCCGCGATAGAACTGTGCGGAAACTTTCCCGAGATATTCTGCGGCTTCCGTGTACTTTCCGGCAGCAATCAATTGGGTCCCGATTATATCATTAAGGAATTGCGGGTCGGTATAACTCCTGCTGTTCAAAAAATTGTCCAGAGGTTTTTGTGGATTGGACATCCTGTACGCCAGTTTCTTCACATAATTCACCCCAAGAGAGTCGAGGTTTATGTAATAGTCGTTGTAGTAATCATACTTATTGTTGATGGAATTGTGATAATCGTTCCAAGTAACCTTTTTATACGCTTTTGACATATCTATCTCGCCTGTTAGATACATTTTGTGGAATTCTGCATCATTTTTCTGCATCACATTCTGACATTTGACGAATATAAGATTGTCTGCCATGTTTAGAAATTGCAGGGCACGGGTTTTAAATTTTGACTTGATGCACAACGGCGCAACATTCCCGATGACAATTTTTCGCAGCATGTCGTTCCAATAATAAATGCTCCAGCCGCAAATGTGATTGTCCACGCCGTGTTCTTGAATATCCTTTTTGATTTTTGGCGTGAGACCGTCGGAGATTTTTTTGTCCAGCCACAACAATTCGCCATATAGGTAGTCTTCGAAATCAGAACCGTAGGATTTTTGATATTTGGTGTTCAAGAAAAATTCCAATACGCGTATAGACGATTTCAAGTCGGTGTCGGCGGAAAAAGACTTGGCGGCGCGAATGCTGGATAAGGCCTCGTTTTGTTTTCCTACTTTGTCGGCAAGAAAAGCTTTGGTGTAAAACCATCTTGCTTTGTCCTTGATTTTATTTTGGCTGATAGTGGAACAAACATCTCGGTATAGTTTCCGATAATCTGAGACATTTTCTTCCCAATCATTCCATTCGTAATAATGAATCTTGCTCTGAAATTCACAAAGTGCCTTGTTTTCTGCATTGTCTCGCTTCAAATTCATTTTTGATGCTTTGTCGTTTTGTCCCAAGTGCTGATAAGCCCCGGCAATATAGTTCGCGGCAAAATCTTTTATGATATCATTGCGAAAATATCGGCTTGAGTTTTTCCACAAGGCCACGCACGAAGCATATTGTCGGGCGGCAAACAAAGCGCGTATGGTTTGCAAAAGATATCGGTCCTTTAAGCGTTTTCCTTTGTAGGCTTGCGCTTGTTTTGCAAGCCTTTTCAGTTGCCCGCTCTCCTCATCTCCGTCAACAAAGTAGTACCAGCGTGTGTTTTGGGCGGTGCGGATTTTTTCGCATTGCTTTGCAAGAATCAGGAAGTCGGCTGTTTCTTTGTCTTTGTGCTCTACAATCCATTTTGCAAAAGCATTGCGAGGAGATTCTTTCTGGCTAAAAAGATTTTCTACCTGCTCTAAATTCCATTCGTAGACCACTTCTTCGATTTCTTTCAAAGGTAAAGCAGGCGATGTGGTCTCTGCCCATTTCTTGCAGTTCTCTTGGCGTTCCCAAGCCTGGGAAATTTTGTTTAACGAGCCGTCCATATTGTCCCCGAACAGCCTGAACATAAAATATTGGCTTGCCAAATATTCCCTGTCGTAGGGACCGCAGGCAAACAATGCCGGGAACGAAAAAATTGCAAGCAGACTGATTAGAAAAAGACGCTTCATGTTATTTCAATATTTGTTCAATTTCTTCTTTGCTGTATCTTGAAAGTTCTTTTTCATCAAGATGATAAATTATGTTGTTTGTTATAGGGGTAATTCGCGACGCAGCAAGTTTTTTCACCTTGATTATTTCTTCAAACTTAGGCGTTTCGCGGCGAATCACAGTCCCTGCGCTAAGATAGTTTTGCTCGATACAGGTGTCTTTTTTCAGCTTGAAGAGATTTTCTTTTTGGGGCTCGTATAAAATAGAGTCGCTAAAATCGGTTTGATGCAAGATGGTGCGGAATTCATTGTCGTTAAGCGCGATGCTCCAGCTGTATGTGGGATAAGCAAGCGACAAAGGAATAGAATAATCAATGTTCTTGGTCAGATAAGGACTGACATCTTTATAATCCAATATGGAATTCTGAGCTGCCGGGTCGTAGATAGAACCTGTGTTGTAAAGCATAAGCACGCCGCAATCCACCGGAGGGGCGGCTTGCTTGAGTTGATGCAAACGCACAGTGGAACTTAGTATCTTGTCGTCCTTTTGCAAAAGTTGATGCAGGCTATCACAGAGTCCGAAGAACTGCTCTCGGGTATTGTCGGTCCAGTCGCAGTCGAGTTGTAGTTCCTTGAAATCCGAAAAGCCGTGTTTGTTGGCCATAGCCTTAATGCGCTTGTATAAAATATCTTGGAAATAGGGATCATTGGATATGGCATTCTGTGTAATATAAACCACGGGAACTATCTCGATGCCTTTTGGCAGACTGTCAACAAACCTTGTTGTGGCAATGGGAACGGATTTCCGCTCTCCGTCATAGTCTGTTTCGTAGGCTACATCGAATAGCCGAACATAAAGCTTGGTAATCTGGTGTTCTTTCAAGAAATCTTTTTCCCACGGCGACAGTTTAAAAGAGGTTTTCCAATAGTAAGCCCCACGTTTATGTTCCTGCAAAAAACTTTTATATTGCTTGTTCCCGCCACAGGAAACTAATATCAGTGAGATGACAAACAATAAATAAAATGGCCTTTTCATTCTTATTTTGTTTATGCTCTTTATGGTTGTGATGTAATGCGGTAAAATATGCTGCAAACTTACGAAAAAACAAATGAAACAAGGGTGTCGAGCAAAATTTTTGCGTTGAAAAACGAGCGGCAAAAGTAGTGGAAAAAACTACTCGGCATCTCGCAAAAACTCCGCCGCATCTAATTTAAATTAGATGCGGCGGAATTTAAATTTGGTGGCCCGGAGTTTTTACAAGACGCGATGTTGCTTTTTTAGGTAATGACATCGCTTTTCGCAAACCTCATTATGGTTGTGGCATAAGGGAATTGGGAGCGGAAAATATGCGCGGGAAAAGAAAAAAATAAGAGGAACGTTTGAAAAACATCCCTCTTTGTAAATTTCGTGTCTGTTCTGAAAAGTAAATTATTTCTTTACCTTTCCGTAACGGCTCATGAATTTGTCTACACGTCCTGCAGTGTCGACCAATTTGTTCTTTCCGGTATAGAACGGGTGGGAACTGCTGGAAATTTCGAGCTTAACCAAAGGATAGGTCTCGCCTTCAAATTCTATAGTGTCGTTTGTTTTGCAAGTAGAGCGTGATAAAAACATATCGCCGTTGCTCATATCTTTGAATACCACTGGACGGTAATCTTCAGGATGAATGCCTTTTTTCATTGCTGTATATTGTATTTATTTTATTATTCGCCTAAAAAGCGGTGCAAAGTTAGCGCTTTTATTTTGATAAGCAAAGTTATATGCGTTGTTTTTGTGAAATAAGCCGCTTTTTGCCACAAAAAAATATATCATGGGCAAAGCGAATGTAAAAAGAAATGCGGAATTTACATTGTGAAATGTAGACTCCGCATTGGCTTTTGAACTTAGAATTCGAACGTTTCGATTTTCAAAGTAGCGTATTTCTCGATATTTCCCACGTAGAGCTTGAATTCCTCTGTAGCCATGTGGGCTTTCAGCGCATCGGCATCTTTCCAAGTTTCGCAGATTATAGCAACATCTGCACGGGTTTCGCTGGTAAATATGTCGTAGGCAATATTTCCGGCATGCTTCAAAGATGCTTCGGTGAGTTTCTTTGCGTTTTCAATAACTTCGCTCTTGTGAGCAGCGTCCGTAAATTGGGCGAAACAGTTTACTCTGATCATGACAATATGGTTTTTGGTTATTGCAATATTACTTATTTTCGCTTAAACAACAAAGAATTGACGGATATTATTCGGCATTCCAGAAATTCCATGAGGCCTCGGCTTGCAGATGCAGCATCTCGAGTCCGTTTTTGACAGTTGCGCCATGCTCTTTGCCCTTGCGCAGGAACAAAGTTTCCTCTGGATTGTAAACCAAATCGTATAGCAAATGTTCTTCGGTGATACAGTTGTATGGAATGTCGGGGGCTGCATCTATTTTGGGGTACATTCCCAACGGGGTGCAGTTTACTATAACTTTGAAGTCCTCTATAATTTCCGGCGTAAGGTCGGAGTAGGCAAGAATGTCGCCTTTTTTCGTGCGGCTTACGTATTGGGTCGCGATGTTTAGCTGGTGCAGTCCGTCGATAACGGCTTTTGACGCTCCGCCGGTGCCAAGAACCAATGCTTTAGCGTGGTGAGGCTTGATTAGCGGGCTTATGGAATTTTTGAACCCGATGACGTCGGCATTGTGCCCAATTAGTTTTATTCCTTGGGCGGTATGCTTTACGCAAACCACGTTCACCGCGCCGATTCTCTGCGCACTCTCGTCAATTTCGTCGAGAAATGGTAAGATTTGTTGCTTGTATGGAATGGTTACGTTCAGACCTTGAAGCGTGGGATTGGCGTTCAAAACTTCGGGCAATAGGTCTATGTTTTCAATTGCGAAGTTCTGGTACGCGGCATCTATGTTCTGTTTCTGAAATTTCTCGGCAAAATATTTGGCAGAGAAGGAATGTCCCAACGGATATCCTATTAAGCCGTAAAGTTTTGGCGTTTTCATTTTTCTGCGGTGTATAGAGTGTTTATTCCCAAAAGGAAATCGTTGTAATTTGGGCTGTTGAAGCCGGCGCGTTTCAGGATCTCTTTCATCTCAGGTCCGTGGGGAAAAGCTTTCATCGTGGCCGGAAGATATTTATATGCGTTGTCGTCGTGAGAAACCAGCCTGCCGATTAGCGGAAATGCGATTTTGGAATAAATTGAGAACAACTGTTTCATCGGGAAACGGGAGGGAACAGTAAGTTCTATAATAACAAGTCTTCCGCCGGGGCGTAAAACTCGGTGCATCTCCCGAAGTCCGCAGTCCAAGTTCTCGAAATTTCTTACGCCATAAGCCACAGTAACCGCGTCAAAGCTATTGTCGGGAAAAGACAAGCGCATGCAGTCGTCTGTTCGTAGGGTTATAGTTTTGTCCAGACCCTCTTTGGTTACTTTTCTAAGCCCTACGTCTATCATTCCTTGGGAGATGTCTATGCCGATAAGTTTTTTCGGTTTGAGTTTCTTTGCCGTAAGAATTGCGAAATCCCCTGTGCCTGTCGCGACGTCAAGAATCTCTTGCGGGTTGTATGGTTTCAAAGAATTTATAGCCGCCCTCCGCCAAATTCTATCAACCCCAAACGAAAGCGAATGGTTCAGAAAATCATAGGAGTGGGCTATGTTGTCAAACATCTTTGCTACCTGAGCCCCTTTTCTGCCTTCTGCGGAATACGGCTTTATCTTTTCTTGATCGTACATTATGCTTTGTTGTTTTTATGTTTGTTGTATTTTTCGCCAGCTATCTCGCCGCTTCCATAACAGCGATGAAAATTCTGGTCATATACAACGGCAAACTGCCCGGGTGCGATGCCCTGAACCGGTTGCGAGGAGATGATTCTGTATTCGTCTCCGCGTTTTTGCATGATAGCAGGGAAAACTATGGGGGTGTGCCTTATCTTGAAAGTAATATCGTAGTCTCCGTCTTTTTCAAACGGGTTAATTGTAATGAAATGCGGGGCCGCGATGCAGAAATCCTTTCCATAAGCATCTGGAGTCTGGAAACCTTTGCTTACATAAACTATATTGCGGTTTATGTCCTTGCCCACAACATACCACGGGCCTCCTGCAAGCCCAAGACCTTTGCGCTGGCCGATTGTATGAAACCAATAACCTTTATGACGTCCGAGAATGTTGCCGGTCTGTCGGTCAATGATTAATCCTTCCTTCTCGCCGAGATATTTGCGCACCAGGTCGTTGTAGTTTATCTTGCCGAGAAAACAAATACCTTGGCTGTCTTTTCTGTCAGCCGAAGCAATGGATTGCTCATGTGCGATTCGACGAACATCTTCTTTCATCATATTCCCAATAGGAAACATCGCGTGAGAAATTTGTAGGCTGTCGAGTTGAGCAAGAAAGTCCGTTTGATCTTTTACCGGGTCGGGGCTTGTAGTAAGCCATACATTGCCGTCGGAATCTTTCTCGGTGGACGCGTAATGTCCCGTTGCAACAAAATCATAGTTGTGCCCGATTTTTTCGTAGAAAGCGCCGAATTTTATAAGTTTGTTGCACATCACATCGGGGTTGGGAGTAAGTCCTTTGCGCAGCCGCTCAATGGAATATCCCACGACATTGTCCCAATATTCTCGGTGAAGATCGATTTTCTCAAGCTTGCAGCCGTATTTCCGGGCTATCAAGTTTGCCATTTCCCAGTCCTCTTCTTCGGTGCAATCCCAATCTTCGGAATCATTGCTGGCAATCTTTATATAATAAAGGTCGGGGGTGAATCCTTGCTCCTTCAGTAGATAAACTGCAACCGAACTGTCAACTCCTCCTGATAACAATGCTGCGATATTGGTCATTCTTTTTGTTCCCTTAACTTGTTTGTTGCGCAAAATTACGTTATTCCGCTGAATAAAGTCGCTTGTCAGGGATATAATTGGTAAATTTGCCGAAACAAGAAACAAGGTTTTCTCAACAATAAAAGTCTATAAATTATGGAAAAGCAAGTAGCTGTTCGCCGCATAGGACTTGTGGCGCACGATGCCAAGAAGAAGGATCTTATTGAATGGGTGTTGTGGAATTCAGAACGTTTGAAGGGGCACAAATTCTACTGCACAGGAACTACGGGAACGCTTATACTTGAAGCGTTGAAGGCAAAGCATCCTGATGTGGACTGGGATTTTACGATTTTAAAGAGCGGCCCGCTTGGCGGCGACCAACAAATGGGTTCACGTATTGTGGAGGGATACATTGACTATCTGTTTTTCTTTACCGACCCTCTCACGGTGCAGCCCCACGATACCGACATAAAAGCTTTGACACGTTTGGCGGGTGTGGAGAACATTGTTTTCTGCTGTAACAGAAGTTCTGCCGATCATATTATAACGAGTCCGCTGTTTACGGATCCCGAATACAAGCACGCCATTCCCGACTATTCGTTTTATACCAACCGTTTCAAAGACAATCCTGTGGTTACCGAAGCTATGGAACAGGAGCGCCGTCATCGCCAAGAGCAGGCTGCAAAGGAGGAAACGGATACGGAAGCCGCGAAGTGAGTAATCGTAAGAGATATAACGAAAGCGAGCCGCACGATATCTGGTGCGGCTCGCTTTTGCTTGTATATGTGTTGCCTTGGAAGGGTTATCTTTTTACGAAGGTGTATTTAGAACCGATTTTCACGAGTTTGTTTTTCACCACTTTCTTGATAACAATCGGCTGTTGTAGCTCAACGTTGAAAGTATCTGCCTTTATCTGGGTGATGTTGAGCACTTGAGTGTCTGCGCCAAAGTCGTTTGTAAGGCGTAGGACGGCTGAGTTTTTCCCTTTCTTGACGTCTGTGATAAACCATGTGCCGTAGATTATTCCGCCGCTCATATATCCGTTTGTCCCGCCGAGGAAAGGCAGTCCCGGAACTTTCACCGTTTCGGAATCAAGGTCGAGATGGAGCTGCATCTTTGTGTCGGAGTCGTAAAAAAGTCCTTTGAAAAGCGATTGCTTTTGGGCATTGGCAGAAACAAATGCGGCAAAAGCCACTACGAGCAGTATGACAAAGCGTTTCATGTTATTGATTTTTCAACTTTAATATCCAGGCTTCTTTAGCAAAGTCCTTGTCGTTTATCTTGTTGAGCGCGGTTCGTGCTTCGCTCTCGTTCTCGAAATGCGAATAAACCACTCGGCGCATGCTTTTTGTCTCAATGATTTTCACGTCGTTGTATCCCTGCGCATTGAGCGAGGATACAAATTCTTCTGCGTTTCGTTTGCTCACGGCGCTTGCCAATACAATAGTGTAGGCAGCCGTTGGTATTGCGCTGGTTTCTGCTGAAGTTTTTTCCTGCTTGCTTTCAGTGGGCATAGCCACGGGTTTTGCCATCGGCTTTGCCGTTTCTTGTTTGGAGGAGATGCCGAATGTTCCAATCATCGAGGAGGTTTGCATTGTGCCCATGCTGTTGTCGTTGACCGGAGATGTGAAAGCAAAAAACAATATTATGGCAGCAGCAATGGCAACGGCCTTGTGGATAAAAGACTTTCTGAAAGAAAAATTGTAGGTCTTGTTTTCCTCTTCTTTTTCTTCGTATTCGGTTGTTGCTTCGTCTGTTTCGGTTGCGATTTGTTCCTTTGCCTTAGGCAATGTGGCTACTCCAAAATTAGGCAATCCGAAGAGTTCGGGAGTTGCGGCCTGAGATGCGGAAGTTTCAAAGCTATATGCTTCGTCTGATGTCTTTACCAATATGCCGAGGCTCTCGAAATGAACTTTTCCGCAGTCGTTGAGTTGCTGCCTTACTTTGGATATTTCGCTGTCCACCAGTTTTGAGGCGTCGGGGTAGTTGAGCCCGTGTCTTTCCATATAGGCCTGCACCATAAGCCCGTCGTTTAGGGTGAGCGCGCGGTTGAATCCGATTACTCTCTGAGGTGAAACAAACTCTTTATTGTTTGTGTTGTAATTAGCAGATTTGTAATGAGCTATAAACCCACCGATACCGGGGAGAATAACACAGTCATTCTCCGCCAACAGACAAATAATATTTCTCGAGAGTTCGTTCATCTTCTGCAAAGTTAGCGAAAAAAGTCGTAAACCAAATGCCGGGATTTTAATTCGTATTGTCAATCGCTTTAAATAAGGCTTGTATATATTTGTGGAATAGGATAGTATGAAAAATGCGTGGGTGGGAAAAATAATATAGCCGCATCTGTTTTTTACGAGATGCGGTTTTCGTTGAAATTCCGGGCCATGTAATTTTAATTAGATGCGTCGGAATTTAAATTCCGACGCATCTCGTAAAATCGATATCAGACGAATAAAATCTCTTGTCATAAATGCGCGTTTTGTTATCTGTTTTCTCCCGTCGGTTGAAGATTGTGATACTCCCGAGACTTGTTGGCCGAACGACAATGAACGGGAAAAATGTGATAAAAAACTATATGGAATAAGGGGAAAAGCAATTACGAATCTGCTTCTCAAATGCAGTTTTCAAACGGACGTTTGGGCAAAAAAACAATGTCTGACATCGTTTAAAAGATATCAGACATTGTTTGAATAATATCAGACATTGTTTTTACGATATGCCGATGCATGTTTTGCATGTCATTTTCGCAGTGTTATCTTGCCATTGTAATCGTAACCGAAGCATTCATTCCGTCGGCTCCTACGGGGGGATTGGGTTTGGTAACGGTAACTTGGGCTGCAAGAATGCCGTTTGTGTTTATAATGGCTTCACCTATTTTGTAGGCAAGCCGTTCCAATAGATTTACCGGGGCTTTAACGGTTTCGCGTATCAGACTGTAGATTTCCGAATAGTCGGGGGAATTGGTAAAATCATCGTCTAAGAATGCACGAGGTTGGGTTTTTGCCGTAAGTTTTACGCTTACAACAATCGGTTCGCCAATTTTCTTTTCGTCTTCGCCCACTCCTATTTGCACGTAAAAGTGCATGCTGTCGAGGGCAATGGTATATGTTTCGCTTAGTTTCATTTTATTCCCCTTTCGTTTAGAGCCTTTGAATAGCGAGCGGCATTTGCGAGGTGCTCAGAATAGGTGCGCGCAAAATTGTGTGTGCCCGAAAAATCCTCCTTGGCACACATATACATATAGTTGTGCTTGGCATAGTTGAGCACAGCGTTGATGCCTGCCACACTTGCCACGCGAATCGGTCCGGGAGGGAGCCCGATGTTGCGGTAGGTGTTGTAGGGGCTCTGAATGTTGAGCAAATCGTGATAGATTCGGCGCAGCGCAAAACGTTTCCAAGCAAACTTAATGGTTGGGTCGGCTTGCAGTGGCATTTTAGCTTTTAGTCGGTTGATATACATGCCTGCAATAGCCGGCTTTTCCTCATTGTTTGCCGTTTCTTCGTCAACTATTGAAGCCAATGTGTATACCTCGTTTGGAGTTAGCGGTATGGCGTTTGCCTTAGCTGCCCGGCTGTCGGTCCAGAAAGCATCGCTTTCTTTTTTCATACGCTGCAGGAATTTCTCCAACGAGATGTTCCAGTAAATTTCATAGGTGTTGGGGATAAAAAGGCAGTATACCGTTGCCGTGTCAACGCCGTATGCCGAAATTTTCTCGGAGTCTTTCACTGTTTTGAGGAATTCAAGCGAATCGATCATCAAGTTGTGGGAAACGAAACCGGCCATATCTTCCATGGTTCGCACCGAAGGAATTGTCAGCTCCACGGGAGATTGGTGTCCGCCGCGCAGAGAACGGAAAAACTTGAATGCACTTTCGCCCGGCTGCAATGCATATCTACCTGTGAGCGGGTGTTTGTCGTAATTGGTCAGAGCGGCCATGAGCGAAACGCCCCAACGTTGCGGCCAATGGGCTATGTGGGAAAGTTGTGTGGCAACGGAATCTTTTGTGTCGTTGTTGTCAACGTAAACATAAGCGGTTTCTTTTCCTTTCAGCATGGGAGCAAAAGCCGTGTAAACTCCCAACAATAAAACTACAACCGCGATGGCGGCAATGATGATGGCTTTGCGTTTCATAAAAATTGAACGGTTTGCTTTTATTACTTAGAATAATCGGGTAGGGGGGCAACTTGGCGGAACATCAAGTAGCTCCAATAAGTTGAGGCGTACTCATTGATGTTTTGTTTCTGCTTGCTCTTTGCCATGAAGTCCATGAAATATTGATCAAGTGTGTGGTCGTATTCCGCAATTGTGTGAGCCGTGGAATCTCGCGACGCTAATGCTGCAATTGCTTCGGCATATGGGCGTGGCAGTTCCTGACCTTTGTAAAGATTGAAATGGCCCAAGATTATTCCAAACTTCTCTACTTCTTTGTTCAGCAGCAAACTGCACAAAACATAGTCGAGCAGTTTTTTGCTCTTCGGGTTTCTCTCGAAAAGGCGGAACATCTCCGACGCCATAAGGTAGGCCCCGACAAAAGTATCGCTCCTGTAAGGCGGCATTTTTATCTTCCCCTTTGAATTTGTGGCTTCGAGTTTTTTAAGACGTGCTTTCCGGCTCTCCACAAATTCCGCGTTGGCGCAACTTTTAGAAAGCAGGTTGATATAATATCGCGCCACGCCCAAATCATTTGAGTTCAGCGCGTAATCAGCCTTGAAGCGCAACGATTTGAAACACTCGTTTTCGCGCTGTATTACTCCATATTCGAAAGCTTGATGGAAAGCCTCGTCCCAAATACCGATGTTCTCGTAAAACTGCCGGTTGAAATTTACATAGAAAGGGCGTTGGTCATGACGAAACAAGAACTGCTCCGGACTGTTTATGGGGTAGGAAAATAAAGATTGCACCATATTTCCCGTAGCATTCAAAGCAAGAAGCATATAATCCATCAAAACTTTACTGCCTACGGCATCTTCGTAAGGAATTTCCGAGATAATTCCGTACCAGTCCTTTTGGTCAGCCATCAAAGAGATTTTGTTTGTGCGCTCTGCGAATTTGAGTTCTTTGTATGAGAGCATCAGTGCCACAAAGCCCAAGATAATAACCGGCGTAATGGTATATCCTATGAATTTGTGGAGTTTCTTTGTTAACGGAACAACACATGCGAATGCCGTCAACAGATATGCAGTTAGAATCTTTGCGGTAAAGGAATCGGAAAGTCCGGCAAAAGGTCGTTCTGTAAACGGAACGAATGCAATAAAATCCGACCATAAGCGCGGGACAAACAAACTGAAAAGCAAAGCAACGGCTGCAATTATGATTGGGTACGTCTTGGTGCGGTTGAAAAGCTCCCAAGCAAGGAAGATTACAAACAAAAGAGTGGATTCATACCATGTGATAAATCCGAAAGCCGGTATAGGCAGTAGGATAACGTAGATGCTGCGGACTATAGGGGATTTAATTATGGAATGAACGTATAGAAACAGCGCAAAAAACAAGAAGTTGAGCGAGATGTCAAAGAAAGGAAATGAGAAATAGAAGATGCTCAACGCAGGAAAGAATGCTATCCAATACAAGTCGCTTTTGCCGTGGTTTTTAAGCGTGAGGAATGTAAGGAAAACAGATGCAGATATTACAAACGTGTAAATCAATGCCCCAATCCATGGCGCGTAAAAAAACTGCGTGAGGAAGTCTTGTAAATAAGCCGTTATTCCTTGGTTTCGCGTCAGTACTTCTGTCGTAAATTCCTTGGTCAGCAAAAAAAGATCTTCGCCTTCCATAATTTGCAGTGTGCTCGGAAAATAAACAAGCAGCATTGCAAACGTAATGATAGTGGACGCAGTAAAAAAAATATAGAAACGTTTCATTCGAGATTCTTATTTAATGCGAAACAAATCAGATGTTTTTTCTCTGTCAAGCGTTACTTTTTCCTTTACAAACTCGGGAATATTGTAGGCATATAGCAGTGTGTTGTTTTGTTCCGGATCTTTTTGTGGCAACAAGAAAGGCTTGGTGAATTTCCCGTCAGCATCGCAGTGGGAGATGAAGAGCCGTGTGTATTTGCCGTCAATTCGTCGCGAACTGAAAAGAACCCATCGGCTATTGGAGCTCCAAGAATGATAGCTGTCGGAATATTTGCTGTTCAAAACCTCAGTGCTGATAGTTTTTCCCGTATTTGCTTCTTTCATAACCAAATCTGCTTCGGCGTGCTGGATAGGGAATGTTGCACAATCGGCTTTTGTGAACATTAAAAACTTACCATCGGGCGATATTCTGGGGAAAGAAACGCTGCCGCCTTCACGCGCCGGACTGTAGACCGTATCTATTTCGCTTCCTAATTTGCCCGTGGTGGCATCAAAAGGCACGCGTATTAAAGCGTATTTCATCTTCTCGAAATAAGCTTGCATCCTTTGACGTTGCTGTTCGGAAATGTTCAAATGGGCTACGCATAGGTATAAATATTTCCCATCGGGCGAAAAACTCGGAAAGGTTTCCCAATCAGGACTTCCGCAAAACCTTTGGTCTGTGAGGATATTATTGTTTTCTACATCGTAGATCATAAGATCGGAATTCATATCAAAAACTTCGATCTTGTTGCGGCTTATTCCGTAGAACGTCTGTCGTGTGGCGTTCGACGAGAATGCAATGTATTTTCCCGAAGGATGCCAATATGGATAAGTCGCACTTTTCTTCGGGCCCAATTGTTCAATCGCCAATTTGCGTGTCTTGCCATTTAATGTAAGGACCGTGCCCCCACCTTCTCCGCGGGCGTGGAAAAGCCAATTCTTGGAACTGTAATTACAAAAGCTATGGCAATTTACACAACCTTTATTGTTTTGATTATTAGTTATTATAGCTTCCTGTTTGAACGTTTCGAGATTTCGTTGGTAGATGCCCATTCTATTCCAAAGTTCATAGCCTGGAGGAATAAGGCGGTAAGCAATCCAAGGGTCGATAATATCTTTTGAAACACTAATGTCGAAAGATTTATATTCTATCCCATTTGGATGTTCTTTTGTCCAAGCGCTTACAGTTACCTGTAATTTTTTTCCTGCGGCTTTTTTAAGAAGTTCTTTCCAGATCTTTTCCGGAAATTCTATCGTGGATTTGCCGTTGAGATCAAATATCTCGCAACCTTCAAGGGTTATAATCGCTTTTATATGTGTTGCATCTTTTATTTTGAAGTTTAGCGGCGCAATGTTTTCGGGAATCGTAGTGTTGATATAGTCCGGGAAAATATTAGGATATGCGCTCGATTTTTCTGCACAACTATTATAGTTGCCGTTGCATGCGGTTAAAACTCCAACAAAGAAGCACAGCAACAACGTGGAGAGATTAAAGATGTTTATATTGAAGCGAAGATTCTTCATTTCAGTTCGTTGGAATGAACTTGGGCGTTTGAATATTTTACTTTCCAAATAATGAACCACACGATAGCTATTACTAATGCTATTGCGCCAATGGGATAGCCGATAGACTTGGGTAGAGCGAGTGTTTCTGGAGCCATGCAGAGATATGTTACGCTTACGGTTGTCATGAAAAGAGCCGGAATTAGGCTGACGATGTATAGCTTGTGATTTTGTACAAGATAAACAGTGATAGCCCAAAGAGTGAAAACAGAGAGAGCTTGAGTGGCCCACGCACAATATCTCCAAATTACGGAGAAACCGGTTTCGTCAGACAAATTGAACCATATTATAAGCGCCACTACAATAAAGAGTGGTATTGAGATGTAGAGACGCGATATGAGTTTCTTTTGTTTGAATTTTAAGAAGTCTGCAATAATAAGTCTTACAGAACGAAGAGATGTGTCGCCTGTTGTTATCGGGGCTGCCACCACACCAAGAATTGCGAGTGTGCCGCCAAATACTCCGAGCCAACGTTTACTCATGATTTCCACGACTTGTGGAGCTTGCACTGTCAGGTCTGTGTTTCCGCTTGCTGGGTCAAAGAAAAAGTAGCTTCCTACGGCAGCCCACACAAGTGCCACAATGCCTTCTGTAATCATCGCGCCGTAAAAAACAGGACGCCCGTATTTTTCATGCTTTATACATCTTGCCATAAGTGGGCTTTGTGTAGCATGAAATCCTGAAATCGCGCCGCAAGCTATAGTGATGAACAAACAAGGGAAAATAGGCTGCGTTTCTTTTAGAGGGTGCATGTTGCCGAGTCCGTCTGTTATTTCGGGAATAGAAGGCCAATGAACGAATAGGGCCACAGCCAATCCAATGACCATGAAAAGCAAGGCAAATGCGAAAAGAGGATAGATTTTGCCTATAATCTTGTCAATGGGTAATAGAGTGGCAATAATATAATATACGAATATTACAGCTATCCAGAAATAGAAGTTCATGAACGGTACGTCGGAGGTAATATCTTTTAGAATAAGTGCGGGTGAACTCACAAACACTGCGCCCACAAGTATGAGCAGGAGAATCGTGAATATGATGAGGATGCGTTTGGCGGTATTTCCCAAATATTTTCCGATAATCTCCGGGAGCGAACTTCCGCCCATTCTTAGAGAAATCATTCCGCTGAGGTAATCGTGCATCGCCCCTGCAAAAATGCAGCCGAACACAATCCAGATAAATGCAGAGGGCCCATACAGCGCGCCCATTATTGCGCCGAAGATTGGTCCTGTGCCTGCGATATTAAGGAATTGTATCATGTAGATTTTCCACGTGGGCATAGGTATATAGTCCATGCCGTCTTGCATGTTGTACGCGGGAGTAGTGCGGTTGTCAGAGCCAAACAATTTGGCAACGAATCGCCCGTAAACAATATAGCCAATAATTAAGGCTATCAAACTTATTGTAAAAGAGATCATATTACTATTACTGATTCTGTTTTTTCTTTTGTGCGCCATGTTTTTTGCACACGAATGCAAAGTTAGCGCTTTTTGTAATTTGACGTACCAAAAACAGTCTATGTTTTAGCATGATAAAAACTTATCCGTAGTTTTATTTCCGTTATGCCGCAAGAAAATCCCGACATCGCCTAAGCAATGCCGGGATTGGCGTTAATAAAACAAGGAATTTGTTACATGAAATCTTTTTGTTGTTTTTCCACTTCCTTAAGTCTTTTGTGGGTGTCTGCGTTGTTGTCTTTCGCATTACCTTGGTAGTGGAAAACAGGAGTCTTTGGCATCTTGTTTAACTCATTCTCGTCGGCAACAACGGGAATCTTGGGCGCAGTGGTCTTGATTTCTATTTCGCCGTCGATAGGAGTGGTTTTGCCTTGCCACACCACAGACGCGCGCACTCGGATAGTGCCTGGAACTGTGGTGCTGCGTATTATCACGGGAGCTGTGCCCCATTGAATTTCGCGCGGATTGGTAAACGTATTTTCGTCGCAGACAATTGTACCCGGTCCTTCAATGTTGAAAATGATTTTCTGGTTGCTCAGTCGTTTTACCATTCCTTTGTCGTCGGTTACGGCCGCTACCACGGTGAGCATGTCAGAGCCGTCGGCAATCATTTCCATTCCTTCGTTGTCGGTAGTGAGTCTCAGTTTTGTTGGGCGGCGTGTGGGGCTTATTCTATGCGTGGCTACTACTTTTCCGTCCATTATTCCCTCGGCTATCATGTACGACTGGTCGCCTTTGTTGTTCATCGCAAGGTTTCTGTCGTCTACAAAATGAAACACGTCCTTGAAAACTATTATCGGCGAGGGCATACGTTTGTCGTCTTTCTTTTTTTGATAAGTGTAGGTCTTACCCATTGTGGCGTAGGTGAGTTTCACTTCGTCGCAGTTGCTGTAAACAGTAACATCGGAGGGAGAGAAGGGGGTAAGGGCATTGGCAATATATACCATAGGTCCGCTTTCGGCCAAGAGATTTTCGTTTTTGTAGGGCGGACGTTGGGCGCAGAACATATAATACGACAGTTTGGGCTGACGGAAATTGTCCATTATTCCTCCATAGAAGGGATCGGGGTGATAGCCGCGCTGATGGTCGAACGAATGCCATAGGCAGCCGCCAATATGTTGGCGCGGCTGGTTGTAGAGTACGTCGAAAGTTGTGTACTTATAGTTTAGGTGGGCATAAGTCTCGGCCTGAACAAGCATAGGTACTTCGCCCCACGCACGGCTCACGCGGCTGGGAGAGTTTTGTGCGCTCCAGTCGTCGGGATTGTCGCCCCATTCGCGTGTGAAATAGTTTTTGCCTTCTTTTAGTTCGTCAAGACTTTTGATAGCATAGGAAGGTTCGCCGCCATAGGGGTGGGTGAAAAGAATGTCATAGTTTTCATGTCCGTTTGCCGTGAGGTCGCAGGCGCAATAACAGGAGGGGTAGGGATATTCCTCGTGCACTATATCCTTTACCTTTTTTGCAAAATCATCGGGATACCATGTCTCGTTGAGTATAGGCTCCCAAAGCCACACCGACGGGCGGTTTCGGTCGCGCCTTACCATATTCCGAATGTCGCGGTAGACATATTGTGCAAACTGCGGCTCGTTGTTCCAAAACTGCCAGCCGGGAGTGTTTATAATCACAAAGAGGCCCAATTCGTCGCATGCGTCCATAAATGCCGGGTCTTGGGGATAGTGGGCATTGCGTATCACTTTGAGCCCTGCATCACGGAGCTTTTTTGCATCGCGCCAATGCAAACTGTTTGACAGTGCGTTGCCAATCACGGCATAGTCTTGATGACGGTTTGCCCCTATGAGAGGTTCGGGATAGGGTTTGCCGTTGAGCCAAAAACCGTCTTCCCCCTTGAATTCAAAACTGCGAAAACCTATGCGCTGATAGTACCCGTCGATTATTTCGCCTTTCTTGTTTTTTACCAACACGTGCAATTTATAAAGGTATGGGTCGTCGGGCGACCAAAGGTGCGCGCCTTTGATAGTTTTTTGCGTGGAAACGGTTGACGTCTTGCCTTGGGATATTTGCAAGGGCAGAGAGAATGCACTTGCTTTCTTCCCGTTTTTGTCGATTAGTTCGAACTGTATTTTCCCGGAGAAGTTTTTGTTTGTTGCATTGCGCACATTGGTTTTGATTATGAGGTCGGAGGATTTTTCCGATACGTTGTCGTATGCCACAAACAAGCCGCCGTCGGCCACAAGGTCTTCCTCGTTGGGATCGGTAATGAAGACGTCGCCATGTTTCACCATCCAGCAGTCGCGGTAGATGCCGCCGGCGTAGGTGAAGTCGAGAACGTCTTGAAACTTGCCCGGGGGATACGAAGCGTCGTCGCTATTGTCGGAAACCACGGTTATAACGTTGTCTTCGCCATAGTTTAGTTCGTTGGTTGCATCTATTATAATAGGAAGATAACCGCCTTTGTGTTCTTTCACCAACTTGCCGTTTATCCAAACTTTGGATTTGCCCATAATAGCTTCGAAATACAACGACAACCTGCTGCCGCGCCATTCTTCGAGCGGCTTGAAATGCTTGCGATACCATGTCTCGCCCTGATAGTTCACACTGCCGCTCGCTTCGCTTGGCAAAACTTCGGTGCCGTCGGGCAAAGAGCACAGACGCCAATCCTTGTCGTTGAAATCTTTGCGCTCAGCACCTTCCGCATGACCTTTGTGTACTCTCCATGCAGGATTCATGGAAAAAGCGGCACGCCCGGTGTTGGGCAACTGAAAGAAACCGGCAGTAGAAAATACGGGTTGGTAGTCGGCTTGTGCGACAAAAGCCAAAAGCAATGCTGAAAGTAGCAGAAAGTATTTCTTCATTTATATATGTAATAAGTGGTATTCGAGGCGTAAAGGTATAAAATAGTTCCGAATTTAGGGCATTGTAAAAAGTGAAAATGGGGCTGAAAATAATTGTCCGCATCTCGCAAAAACTCCGGGCCATGTAATTTAAATTAGATGCGGCGGAATTTAAATTATGTCTGACATCGTTTTTCTGTAGTTCTG